>JABGQL010000085.1 GCA_018648825.1 Gammaproteobacteria bacterium | reverse complement strand
ACTACTAATGAAGCCAAAAAATCCAAATTGCTTCGATTGCCATCACTTCTTTGTCACTTGGGATCAGAATTTTCCACGGGGCTGCCGTGCCTATGGAATCAAAACACCACAAATCCCCTCTCTGGAGGTACAGCAAGCAGATGGGCGCCCCTGCATGCTCTTTACCCCCAAGAAAAAAACCAACAAAAAATAGTAGATAAGAGAGAGAGGAGATACATGCTAGTATCTTAGAAGCCCAACTACTGCGGAGAAGAGTGAAGATGGAGATTAACAACTTCAAGGCCTACTGCGATCAGTTTGATCGAGCCGCAACAGAACTGGGACTGGATGAGAATCTAGCTGCACTACTCAAGTACCCCGACCGTGAATTGAGCGTAGAGCTACCACTGATTCGAGAGGATGGTTCTTTAAAAGTTTTTCGCGGTTATCGCATTCAACACAATGATGCTCGTGGTCCCTGTAAAGGGGGGTTACGCTTTCATCCTCAGGTTGACATTGATGAGGTTCGTGCCCTCTCTGCCTTGATGACTTTTAAAACTGCCTTAGTCAACATCCCCTTCGGTGGAGCCAAAGGGGGCATACACATAGATCCTACAGAACTCACCTCTCGTGAACTGGAACAACTCACACGTACTTTTGTTCGAGCCATCAGCCCTATTATTGGTGTGCACACCGACATCCCAGCCCCGGACATGAATACCAATGCTCAGATCATGGCATGGATCATGGATGAGTACAGCCAGACCCACGGCTACAGTCCTGGTATTGTTACCGGTAAACCGATCAGCCTAGGTGGATCCAAAGGGAGAGAGGAGGCCACAGGTGTCGGTGTCTCTATTGCCCTCAGGGAGGCCGCAAAGTGCCGCAACATCCCACTAGAGGGTGCCTCAGTGGTCATTCAGGGCTACGGCAATGTCGGCAGCTGGGCTGCTCGAACACTTCACAGCTATGGCTGTCGCATTATTGCCGTGAGTGATGCCAGCGGTGGTATCTTCAACCCCAACGGGATCGATATCCCCGAGCTACAGCTACACCTTAAAAACAGTGGCTCAATCCATAACTCCTCACTGGCTGAACCGATCGATAATGATTCTCTGCTCTGCTTGGAGTGTGACTTTCTGATTCCCGCCGCACTCGGTGGTGTGATCCATAAAATGAACGCTGAGTGCCTCAACTGCAAAATGGTAATTGAAGGGGCCAATGGACCTACCACACCAACAGCCGATGAGGTGCTGTGGCGCAAAAACATTCCCGTCATCCCCGACATTCTTGCCAATGCTGGCGGTGTAATTGTCTCCTACTATGAGTGGGTGCAGAACCTACAACGTCACTACTGGGAGGAGGAGGAGATCAGCACCAAGATGGAGAAGAAGCTGGTCGATAGTTTTTATGAGATGTCTGCACTCGCCCACTCTAAAAAAGAGCTCTCTTACCGAACTGCAGCATTTATGATCTCAATCAACAGAGTGGCTTCAGCGGTACAGATGCGAGGCCGAACCACCTAAGTTGCCGCCCTATCGTCTGCTCAGCCGTTCTGATCAGGCGAAGAGGGGTAAGGCGGGAGAGCAAAAACCTCTTCAATCGGTTTAGGCTCGTCAAAGAAGTACCCTTGTGCATAGTTGACCCCAATTTTCTTCAGGTCCGCAACCACATGTTCATTCTCGACACACTCTGCAATTGACTCCATGCCCATCACCATAGAGACACTCTGCATCGCCTTCACCATTGCCCGATCAATCTTATTCTCAACCAAACCGACAACAAACTGACCATCAATCTTTAAGTAATCGACAGGCAGTGATTTAAGATAAGAGAAAGAGGACATCCCCGAGCCAAAGTCATCCAACGCAAAACGGAAGCCAAGCCCCTTCATCTCTCGAATAAAATTTTCTGCCTTTTTCAACTGATGGATCGCAGCGGTCTCTGTCACTTCAAAATAGACACTGTCGGGGTCCAGTTGGTACTTCTTCATCTGCTCATAGACAAACTCATAGAGATCTTCTTCAATGATTGAGGCTCCAGATAGGTTGACCCCCAACATCACTGGCACCTTATCCAGCTGCAGTTCCCGTCTGCGCTGCAGCGTCTCAAAGGTCTTGGATAACACCCAGCGATCCATCTGCCGCATCAACCCATAGCGTTCACTGGCAGGAATAAAGACATCGGGAGGAATGATTTCACCATCTGGGGCCAGCATGCGAATCAGCACCTCATAGTGTTCAACACGCTGATGATTCTGCTCTTGCTCCACCCCTGTCAACGGTACAATTGGCTGCACGTAGAGACGGAAACGCTCGTCCTGAAAGGCCCGACTCACCATCCCTACCACACTCATCTCGTTGATCCGCTGCTCCGCCGCATCATCCCCTTCTGTATAGAAGAAGACCTGATTGCGCCCTCGATCCTTTGACTCGTAACAAGCCAGATCGGCATACTTAATCAGCTCATGTCGGCTATAGAGTTGTTTGGCATGGAATCCAACGACTCCTATACTTACACCGATGGTAAATTCCATCTCATCAAAGTAGAAACTGTAGTTATTGATTACCTGCTGAATTGCAGAGGCGAACATTTCCACAGAGTGTTTGTCTCTTCCCTCTGCCAAGACCCCGAACTCATCCCCACCAAGACGCGCCAGCAGGTCACGCTCCCCCATTATCGACTCCAGCAAGCTGGCCAGCTCCTGCAACAGCTCATCACCCGCAAAATGCCCACAGGTATCATTAACCACCTTAAATTGATCTAGATCCAGATAGAGTAAGGCATGAGACTCGTCACTATTAGGCACCTCTTCTAACAGAAGGTCCACCGCTCGGAAAAAGGCACGGCGATTGGTTAACCCAGTCAAGGCATCATGATTGGCCTGGTATTCGAGCTGACGGGTCAGATAGAGCAACTTATCCTCTGTCTCTATCAACTGTAGTTCACGATTCCAGCTGATACAGAGGGTACGCGCCAGCTGCTTAATCTCATCCCCAGAGAAGGGCTTTGATGTCAGCAGTGTATTTTTATTCAGGGCCGCCTGCATCTCATCAACACTCCGGTCCGAGTAGGCGGTAACAAAGACAATATGGATATGATCATCAATCTCACGAATCCGCTGAGCCGTCTCTAACCCATCCCAGCCGGGAGGCATACGTACATCAACAAAGGCCACCGCATATGGCATACCAACTTCAGCTGCCTGCTTAACACACTCCAGCGCCTCTCTCCCTTGCTGAGCCGTGGTCACCACAAACTCCGCCTCATCTTGCGATGCAGAAGCCCCCCCCCCCATCAAGACGTTAAGCTCTTCCAGACCATCATCACTGGGCGCCAGAAAATCGAGATAGATATCAAGAATATTCCGCTCATCATCAACCACCAATACGCGGTTATTCCTCATCGAGGTGTTTGAGCTCATTAAAAATCTCTAGTCAATGCGATAGGGTAAGCGAAAACAGATATTGGAACCACAATCGACACCATCACTCTCTACCGTCATCTTGCCGCCCAACTTATTGATGAAGTTGGCTGCTGAGTGTAAACCGAAGCCACTCCCCTCTACTTTAGTGGTAAAACCATGGTTAAACAGCTTGCCGACATTATCGGGAGGGATGCCACACCCATTGTCGGTAACACAGAGTTGAAACTGCTCTGCATCCAACTTAGACGCAGTAATGTCTATCCGTCCCCTAACCTCTCCACCCTTGCGCATCCGCTCTGAAATCGCCTCACGACTATTTTTCAGAAGATTCAACAGCAGCTGAATCAATTGATTACGAGGCAGATGAAGCTTTCCTGGAACCTGATCCAAGTGGGCAACAATATCAAGCCCATGTTTATCCATCACCTCCTGCTGCATCACCATGATATTCTCCATCAACTCACTCAGACGGAAAGTAATATTGGTGTGTGTCATTGCCGCGGAACTCTTCTGAATACGGATGATTTCAGAGATGTGGTTAACCCCCTCTTCAATCGCTTCTGCACTGGGAAAGATCTCCTCGACAATCATTTTATCCAACAGATCTCCAGAGCGGTCCAACAGCGTGGGGATGTTCTGTAACAGCTTAACCTCTACGCCTGAGTCGGCCTGCTGCTCAGTCAAACTGATAATCTCTGGGGCCACCTTTTTTCCGGAGTCTCTTAACATTGCCGACACCTTGCGAACATTCTCTCCCTGCTTGATGATGCGGGTAGAGCTGCCATAAAGACCGGTCACTGCATTGCCGATATTGTGCAGAATGGTTGTACTCATCTCTGCAACACCAGACTGGAAGGCGTTGTACTGTGCCTCCTCCTCCATACGCTTACGTTCACGCATATCCTGTACAGCCACAATATAACGGTCATGTTCCGAGGGTTGCGCCACCTCACCTGAGATCATTACCGGTATCTCTGTACCATTGGCGCTGATCATCAACTGTTCAATCTTCTCCACTTTACCGGTTCGAATAAGTTGATCCAGTGGACTGTCTACCGAGAAGAAGAGATCATCCCCCTCCTCTTCCTCCTCCACAAACAGCTCCGCAATACTCTTGTTGACCATGGCCCCCTCTTCGTAACCGAGTAGGCGTGCTGCAGCTGGATTTACCTGCTCGATAAATCCTTCACTACTGGTGATAAACAGCGCCTCCGTAATCGAGTCGAGAATACTTTTGGTGTAGTAATTGGCCTCTTGCAGTGACTGGTTGAGCAGCTTGTACTCCTCTTCACGCTGCTGCACCTCATCTAACTGCTGCCGCAACATGCCAAGGTGGTCATGAACTGTAGAGCCATCCTCCTCGCTCCCTTCCTGTTCAAACAGCTGCAAGCGCTCCTTGAGCGCTGCATTGTTCTGTTCCAATGCCTCAATTTTCTCTGCTGCCTGCTGTAGTGTCAGACTCATACTCTATTCTGCTCTGTTGCTGTTAGGGGAGGTCAAAACCAAAGGGTAAAGTATACCGTTAAATCAGGCCCAAGGCTCTGGTTTCCCAATAAAAAACCCCTGCAGCCAAGGCATCCCCATCTGTTTCAATGCAGTCACGGTTTCACTGTTTTCCACAGAGACCGCAACACATTCAACGCCCAGCACCGTACTCACGCGTAACATAGATTCAACAATTGACTGCTCTACCGGGTTATGAATCACACCACGAATCAGCTTGCCATCAATCTTAACCATATCGACAGGCAGTTTTTGCAAACTGGTGAAGGAGGAGGCTACGCTGCCATAGTCATCAATCGCAACCCGTATCCCCTCTTTATGCATGAGATCAATAAACTGCTGCACCATGGTCATCTGCCGATAAGCCACTGATTCATCAAGTTCAAAAATCAACTGTGCAGGATCAATCTGGGTACGTACCAACTGATCATGGATAAACAGCTCAATCCCCTCTCCAATCAGGCTCATACCAGAAAGGTTGATGGTGTAGATAGCCCTTCGCGCTTCCCCTTGCAGAGAGGCGATTTTGTTAAACACCTGTTCAATCACCCAACGATCCAGTATCGGCATCAGGTCAAACTGCTCACTACTGGGAATAAACTCTGCAGGTGCAACCACACGCCCATCACGGCTCTCCATCCGTAACAACACTTCATAACAAGCTGTGTTACGTTCCACCCTATCAGCACCTGAGTCTTGTCTCTGGATAGGCTGCAGATAGAGGCGGAACATTCCATTCTCTATCGCATGACGTACCTCATTAGCCAACTCCAACGCTTCATTTTTCTGATCATCAATCGGCCGATCAAGGTGGTATACATAAGCCCGTTCCTGCTCATTCTCTAAAGCCTTGGCAGCAAAACAGGCCTGATCTGCGCGATTGATAACATCATTGGCATCCGTCAGGTTATCAGAATGGATCATGGTGATACCCACACTCACCCCCAACTGAAAATCCCGCCCCTTCCAAGGGAAGTTCTGTTTCGCTACAGCAGAGCAGATACGCAACGCAACTGCTCTAGCCTGTTCAACAGTCACTTCGTAGACCACCATACTGAACTCATCACCGCCAATACGGGCGAGCACATCGCCATCTTTCACCTCGTTCAATAACACACTAGAGAGGTCACACAAGATTCGATCACCCGCAACATGACCGGCACTATCATTCACCTCTTTAAAGCGATCCAAGTCTAGATAGAGTACGGCATGCTCTCCACCCTGCTTCTGAACACGGCGCAACAGTAGATTAAGCTTGCGTACAAACTCCCCCCGATTAATTAATCCAGTCAATGAGTCGTGACGCGCCTGATAGGTCAGCTGTCGATTCAGCAGATAGCGCCGTGTAATATCCTGCGCATAGCAGTTGATGTACCCCCGATCAGAGATCGGTGCCAACGTCAGCTGGTAGAAGATACTCTTACCAGCCACCTCCACGTAGAGCGCCTGCCCCCCTTGGTAAACCAGACGTATCCTCTTCAACCATGCGCCTTTTAACTGTTCACCGACTTCAGCAACCTCCATCATCTTCAGCAACCCCTCACTGTGGGGGTTACAGTAGAGCAGTTCACCCTCAGCACTAAAGCGGAGAATCGGTGAAGGGTTCTCTTCAGGGTAGGTTGCTAGACGCTCTATCTCTCGATAGGCCTCTTGCTTCTCTTCTCGATCATTCCAGCTAATACAGAGCGTACGCGCCATCTGGAAAATCTCTTCCCCAGTAAATGGCTTATAGACCAGAATAGCATCATGGTTGAGCACCTTCTGGATCTCTTCAATACTACGATCCGTATAGGCTGTCACAATCACAATCAGAATACGGTCATCTAGCTTACGTAGTTCTGTTGCTGTCTGTAGCCCATCCATGCCCGGAGGCATACGCATATCAATCATCGCTACAGCAAAGGGGCGCTTCATCTCAACCGCCATACGGGCGAACTCCACCCCCTCCTCACCTTGCGTTGCGCTCATCAACTCAAATTCAAATTGGCGTTGATTTTCATCTTCCAGTACCGGCAATCCGATCTGAGTAGCGAGTTCATCAATCTCATCGACCATCGGAACCAAAATTTCACGATAGGTTTCAATGACCTGTGCGTCATCATCAATGACAAGAATACGATTATTCATGATTTTATTTTCATGATACCTTGAAATATTTGACCCGATCCCGCAACGCTACTGCTTGATCATTCATGTTTTCACTGGCTGCTGCCGTCTCTTCCACCAGCGCAGCATTTTGTTGCGTTGCATTATCTAGTTCACTCACCGCCCGATTCACTTGGCCGATCCCTTCACTCTGCTCCATACTGGCAGCCGTGATCTCGCCTACAATACCACTCACCTGCTGAACAGACTTAACAATTTCATCCAAATTCTCTCCCGCATGGTTCACTTGCGTCGTACCCTGTTCAATCTTGCCGATACTATCCTCAATTAACCCCTTGATCTCTTTGGCAGCCTCTGCACTACGTTGAGCCAAGCTTCTGACCTCACCTGCAACCACCGCAAAACCTCGACCATGATCACCCGCGCGTGCCGCTTCAACGGCCGCATTCAGCGCCAACAAGTTAGTCTGGAAGGCAATACCATCAATGGTTGAGATAATATCCGCAATCTTTGCACTCGCCTCATGCATCTCTTGCATCGAGGCTACCGCACCCTGCATCACGTCACTACCGCGTTCAGCCACATCTCTCGCTTGCATCGATAGCGTATTCGCCTTCTCCGAGTTGGTGCTATTTTGCTCCACTGTAGCCGTCATCTCTTCCATACTGGCAGCGGTCTCCTCTACCGAGGCGGCCTGCTGTTGCGTACGTTGGCTGAGATCGGCACTACCTTGGGAGATCTGTGAGGCCCCCAGAGAGATATTGTCTGAGCCCTGCATCACCTCACCAATCACACTCTTCAAGCTACTGCTCATCTCATTGATATTATCCTGCAGCACCTTGAACTGTCCTTGGTAGCTTCCTTTCATAAGCTGGGTCAGATCCCCTTGCGCCTGCTGGCTGACAACACTGACCACCTCACGTACCGGAGCATCGACCGCCTCCATCATCTGGTTGATGCGATCGCCCAAGGTCTTGATAAAGCCCTCAAAGTGAGCCGTATCCAGTCGCTGGTCTAGCTCACCTTCTGCTGCTCTACTGACTAACGCCTCCAACTGCTGTTGCGCATTAACCTCTTCAGTAATGTCATTCCACTCTACAGCGGTGCCCAAACGCATTCCACTCTCATCAATAACTGGGCTGGCTTTCAGGGTAAAGCTCAGTGGCCCCACCTTAATGTTTGCCACATGCAATTCAGTCAATGAGGCTAGCAGCTTGGCTTGGTGTTCTGGATTTGCATGGAAGATATCCATATTTGTACCCAGCAAACCCTCCGCCTTGAAATGGGGGAGCACCTTCTGAAGTTCTGCCTCATTACGCCGCAGCATCTGATCGACAGAGCGGTTCAGGTAGATGATATTCCGCTCCACATCTGCAACCATCACATTGGTACTTACATTATCCAGCGCAACTTGGACCCGCATCGCATCACCAGCTTGCGTCTTAATATGGTCCATATCGGCTCCCAATTTGACTTGGGTAATCTGCAATGCCGCTCGCATCTGTTGAACCTCATCGTCCCCTTTGATCGCAATGGAGTTATCCAGTTTGCCTTCACGCATTTTGGAGAGCAGTGCAACTACATCACGCATGGAGCAGGCAATCCGGTGAGAAGCGACCCCACTGGCAACCACAACCACCAACACAATGAGACCACCCAACCAAAGCAGCAGGGTAACCAGCTCATCCACTTCAATAAAGGCCTCTTCAACATCAATCTTCGCCTCCATCCCCCACACTACACCTTCCGCAATTTTTACCGGAGCATAAGCGGAGAGTACTGGCTGATCGCGATAGTCCGTTACCGTCATCACCCCACTATTCCCCATCAGCGCCTCATGGATCGCTGGATTCATCAACCCTCCCTGCTCTGGATTACGGAACGAATTCACCACGCTATGGTTTGGATCTAAATAAGCATCTGAACGCATCAGATGATCCTTACCCACCAGATAAGACTCTCCACTCTCACCCAAACCAGAGCGCTCACTCATCACCTCACTAATTCTGTCAAGCGGCATTTGAAAGATCAACACACCGACCTTCTCTTCACCATCAAATATAGGAGTCCCAATAAAGCTGGCGGGTGCATCATAGGAGGGGAGATACTGTTTAAAGTCAACAAATGCAATCTCTCCCCTTTTCAATCCATTGGCTTTCTGGAATACCTCACCCAAGCCGCTCTTGGCATAGGGGCCATCAATCAATGAGGTTGAGAAATCCAGCTCTTTGAAGACCGAATAGATGATATCTCCGCTCTCTGGCTCAACCAAAAAGATATCGTAATAGCCAAATGTCTCCAGATAGTCACGAATCACCGGATGGTAGATCTCATGCACCTGAGAGTAGATCGTGTCATCATCTGCCACATCCAGCTTATGCTTCTCCCCCAGAGAGTGAGCATTAGCGCTGATATAGTTGTACTGCAGCGCAATCGACTCCTCATCTAAATTGGCCAACATTGCAGTGATATCAGCATCCTTCCCCCCGTTTTGCTGCTGGTACTGTGGTTTGAACTGCTGCTGATAGTACTCAGCTACTGAGCCTCGCATCGTCTCTATTGCAGCATCATCTAGGTCTGCCTCATCCCGATAGGTAGCAAATAGCTCACGAAACTGCAGCATAGCTTCAACCACCATGCGGTCCTCTGCAAAAGTGTGGGCTTGGTCATGAATTTCCGTAAAATAGCGCTCAACAGCCGCACGTTTATTGGCTGCTACCGACTCCAACTTAGCCAGCACCTGCGACTCTAATGCATCTCTTGCCTTATCATTGACCACTCCCCCAAACAGAAGCAGTGGCAACAGTGATAACAGCGCAAACAGTAGCATTAATTTGTTACGTACTCCCAAACGGGGCAAGGGGTTAAGCCGCCCAAACTTACCGCTTAAGCCGGTATAGCCGTTACCCGCCTCAAGCGTTGTCTCTCCTGATTCAACCTGCTGATAGAGCTGTTCACCCAACGCAATCTGCTCAGCCGTTGCTGATTGGCGTACAGAGATATAACCAGAAACCTCTCCATCTTGATAGATAGGGGCCACATTGGCAATCACCCAATAGTGGTCACCATTTTTGGCTCGATTCTTGACCGGCCCACTCCACGGTTTCCCCTGCTGAATAGTGTTCCATAGATCCTCAAAAAAAGCGGGGGGTACATCTGGGTGGCGCACGATATTTTGGTTTCTGCCGAGCAACTCACTGTTACTATACCCACTCACCTCACTCAGAGGACGATTTGCATAGGTAATCGTCCCTTTCAAGTCTGTATGACTCACAAGTATTTTATTTTCAGGGATTTGAATGTTCTTTTGGGTGACAGGGAGATTTTTCTTCATCTTATCTTTCGCTCTACTTAAGGGGCAATTTACAACGCAATCAAGCCTATAGTTGCACAGTATAGTACTGTACACAAGCCACCTCAGCAGATCTCATGAACTGATCAAGGTCAATTTATAAATCAGCTTTTGTCATAAAAACGGAGTTTTTATGATTCCCTTCTGATCGTATTTGACTTCTCTGATAAGCTCTCTAATACTGTCTACTATGAGTGTCTATGGTGCAAAATACGAATATCATTGAATTGAGCTACATTTGGCTATATTGATCTATTTAGAGGAACATACCTAATGAAAACCAACCCACAACATTACCCCCTCTGGCTCTGCACCCTCTCTCTACTCTTCTCAAGCTTAGCCCAAGCCGGCACCCCCTTTCCACTACGTGAAAAATTCCCAGATGTTGCAACCATCAGTACCGATAAGCTACGCGCCCAATATGATCACTTCATCATTGTAGATGCACGTTCACGCTTTGAGTTTGACACCATTCACATCCAGAAAGCGGTTCGTGTCCCCATCTCCAGTAAAAGCTTTCAGAAACTGCTGAGTAAAGAGGCAAAGAGCAAAAACCATAAAATCGCCTTCTACTGCAATGGAACAACCTGCTCGAAGAGCTACCGAGCTGCTGCCGCAGCAACCAAAGCAGGCTATACCCAAGCCCATGCCTATGATGCTGGGGTTTTTGAGTGGGCCAAGGCCAACCCTGAGCACTCCACGCTATTGGGCAGTTCACCCGTTGTTCCCTCTCAGTTAATCTCAAAAACCAAACTCAACCAGCACATGGTGGATTATGAGACCTTTAAGCAACGAGCCACTGCCCCCAAAACAATCGTGATTGATATCCGTGATGCCGCTCAACGCACCAACAGTGATGGCACCAAGAATACATTGCCTGATATGCCAGCGTTGGCAAAGGGCCACAACCTGAAGTTGGGGCTAGACCTGATCAAACGCCAGCTCAATCAACGCAAATATCGTGGAAAGCAGTTACTCATTTTTGATGCCACTGGAAAACAGGTCCGCTGGTTACAGTACTCTCTAGAGAAGAACGGTTACAGCAACTACGCCTTCCTCAAGGGGGGCATCTACTCGGTCACTAAAGTGGTCCACAAATAATCATCACTCACCATTTTCAGAGCTGATCTACACAGGTCACCTCGGCCGCTTCCCAGAAGTCAGGACCATAGTCGAGGAAGATCTCCTCATTTGGAAGAATTGTTCTCAGCGCCTCAACCCGCGCCTTTTTCCAACGGGTTGAGACCACAAACTGGGCGTTAGGTTCACTGGAGTGGTTGATGTAGCGGGTGTAGTTCTCACCCACAATCAGGCAGTCACGACAGACCCAGAGTAGATAGTGTGAATCAATATAGGGGGATCGCTCCGACTGTGCATCGGTAATCACCTCTCCCAGATAGGGGCCGATAGTCTCTCCCGCCTCCACTGAAACCTTGCTGAAAAGCCCTTGACCACACTCTGGGATGGTCGACGTTTTAACCTCGAAGTGCTGTTCTTGAAGGGATGAGAAAAGGGGTGATAATTTCATTATTCAAACAATCAATTGAATTGTGTTGTGCGTTTTTTCATGTTATAGTGGTGGGATATTAACGTGATCTGTTTTGGAATACCAAGATATCACTACACCTAACCAGAAATTGGGGACTTTGATGAAAGCAATAAACCTTGCTGTTGCCATAAGCGGCCTTGTCACCGCCATCGCTGCAGTCTCTACGGCATCTGCCGCCGAGAATGGTGCAACCACATCGGCTCAGCCGCAGACTGCCCCAGCGGCCCCGGCTCGCAGAGCACCCGCACCACAGTGGAACCAGAACCAACCACCGATGATGCAACCACGCTATCCCGCATATGGTATGGCACCTCAGGGGATGCCTTACGGAATGAACCCTTATGGAGCACCTCAATATGGGGCACCTCAACATAGAGCACCTCAAGGGATGAACCCCTATGGCCCGCCGATGGGTTATGCCCCCCCTCAATTTAACGGCCCAAACGGGTACCGTGCACCATCGATGAACCCCTCATTCAATCCACCCAGTATGGAGCCACCTTGGGGAAATGATTCAAACTTTGATATGAGCCCGATGAAGTTCTGGCCTGTACCCGGCACTGGCAACCCATGGCACTACAAGCCTTGGGAGCCAGGCGCACCATGGGGTGATTCTGGTAAGTTCTCAGATCCACCCGATGAGGCATTCCACGAGGCAGAGGACTTCCTCGCTGACGCACCACGTATGCCCGGTGGCTGGGAGCTACCCAACATATCTATGCCAAGTCCGTTTGAGATCGGTGAGCAGGTAGGTGACCAGAGCTGGTTGCTGCCAGAGAACTTCAAGATGCGGGATCGCAAGCGCCCTAGCCGTTATCGTAAATATTTTCAGAACGAAAACTAGCCATGGGGGGTTGGGGCTGCCCACATGACGCCAACGGCATCTGTCAAAAGGTGCCGGAGGTGGTGTGCGACCCCGGCATGAAGGGGTGTGTATTAGCGGGCCGATTTCGCTTCAGTAGCGACAGCAAGAATCGTCCCGATGGCCCTAAGAAACGGGCTTACGAACGTGATACTGCGCCAGCCAAAGAGCCGTCGAAAACAGAGTAGCTACAGTAGCTACACCCCTCCACCTCTATGTACCAGCGCATAGTAGCGCTTCTCCAGCTCACTCTTGTGCTCAATCTCTTCATCAGCCAACCACTGAAACAGCTCTTTGACCTCCCCTGGCTCTGTCGCTTC
This sequence comes from Gammaproteobacteria bacterium, assembly GCA_018648825.1. Lineage (GTDB taxonomy): Bacteria > Pseudomonadota > Gammaproteobacteria > Thiopontia. The sequence continues at coordinate 14,523 of JABGQL010000085.1, read as the reverse complement.
AGCCAACGCTCGATATTGCTCCATCGCCAGCCGCTCACGGCTTAACGCATACTGCAACACATCTTGGTCACTCTTTAACAGTTTGGGATCCGGCGTATGCAACCCATCCGAAAAACGGAGATTGGTAACCGGTGTCTCTATCTGCTGTTGAATCTCTTGATAGAGGTCAGGGTGATAGCGTAGCTTTCCCAACCGCTCGGCATGATCCTTCTCCTCCTCTGCCAGCGACTCCACCAACCAACGCAGCGGCTTGCTCACCTGTGGTTGTAACTGTTGATAGAACTCTGCTGCCGCCAGCTCAAACTGTATCGCCACATCGATGATTTCAGTCAGACTGCGCAGATGGCGCAGTCGTTCACTCTTTCCGCTATCTCCTTCACGCATGCTTCAAGGCTCCCCGTAATACCTCATCAATACTGGTGGCCACCCGATGTCCATCCGCCACGGCATGAACCACATCAGGGCCGTTGACACAGTCACCGGCAGCCCATAGCCACGTCTCAGAGGTTCGTCCATTTTCACAGACCTGAAGCCGCCCTCGGTCCCACTCCAGCCGTTCAGTTAGCATATCTCCCAGCAGCTGATCCGCATTCGACATCTGACCAATCGCTTCAATCACCATTCCAGCAGGGTGGCACTGCTCATCCCCCTCATCATAGTGGGGAGCAAAGCGCCCCTGCTGATCAAAAATAGAGCAGACCCCCCAGGTCCTTAGAGATTGCAGCTGCCCCGCCTCTACCACACACTCCTGCGGTCCACGTGAAGGGCAGATGGTGACCCCCTCTTCAGCCGCCTCTCGAATCTCTGCTGGATCAGCCAGAAAATTCTCCTCTGCCTCCAGTGCGGTTACTACCGTTTTCACCCCCCCCCACTGCTGACGTTGCAGACGCGCTACGGTACGTGCGATATCCATCGCTACATTACCACCACCGATCACCACCACCTCTTCCGGCACCTCAATCGTCCCCTCTTCCGTCACTTGACGCAGTAGCTCAACAGCAGAGCGGACGTGGGCGTGGTCTGACCCTGGAATACGGGTGGAGCGCCCGAGGTGAAGCCCAATAGCCAACACCACGGCATCATACTCCTGCTGCAGCTGCTCCATCGTCACCTGCTTACCAACCTCTTCACCACAACGGATCTCCACCCCCATTGCGGTGATGGTCTCAATATCCCGATCCAACATCTCATAGGGAAGGCGATACTCTGGGATGCCATAGCGCGGCATCCCTCCCGGCTGTTGGCGTGATTCATAGACCACAACCTTATGCCCCTTTCGCGCCAAATCCCATGCTGTGGTCAGCCCTGCGGGGCCTGCTCCAACCACAGCAACCGTATGACCTGTGGACTCAGCCGCTCTCTGTTCTTGGGTAATCTCCTGAATCCGCTGATGGCTCACCCCATCCATCGCATAACGCTTAAGCCAGCGAATCGCCAACGGTGTGCCACGTACCCCAATGGAGCAGGCATCCTCACAGCGGTGAGTACAGACCCTTCCACAGACATGGGAGAAGGGGTTGCTCTGGTAAATCCAACGCACCGCCTGTTCCAAGTCACCTTCATAGATCGAGCGGATATATTCAGGTGCATCCATACCCGTGGGGCAGGCATCATGGCACATTCCACACTGCACACATCGTGATGCCTCTGCCATCGCCTGCTCAGGAGTGAAACCATCGACAATCTCATCAAAATTGTCCACACGTAACTCAGCAGGGCGCTCTCCCATCTCTTGACGCTGCAGATCTAGCAGGTCTGAGGTTTCCGTCTTCTGCCACCCCTTACCGTAGAAGGTACCGTGCATCCCAGTCTCATTGGGGAGCATAAAGTAGCTGTCAATCTCCTCCTGAGTGCAGGTATGGACATACTCCTTCGACAGACTCAGCGATCCCGTGGGACAGATATCGACACAGAGCGCACACCAGCAGCAGCGCCCATAGTCCACTGCTGGGCGTAGATTACGGATTCCTTTTGCCTCATCATTGGGTAGCTCAGGTACCTCAACCATGGTGATGGCAGCGTTATCACAAATCTTCTGGCAACTGCTACAGCCCACACACTCCGCATGTTCATTCAGATGAAAACCACGGTATCCTTCGGCAGCTAGACGCGGTTCCAGCGGCTCGGTTACGGCTGGACGACCCAGGAACGACAACGCACGCAGTGGACGTAACAGGCTCCCTTCGTCGTTATAGTCACTCATCGATCCACCTCTGGTGGACAGGCATCGAGTGAGAACATGGTCTGCGCCACATCCTCAATACGCCCCCCCTTCACCAGCTCCTCCAGCACCTGCACTGCATGCATCGAGGAGGGGCCACGCACGTGCACCCGCCATGGCTTCTCACTACCATCAGAGACCACATAGTAGGCCAACTCCCCTTTCGAGGACTCTACCCGTGCATAGCTCTCACCCGCAGGTACGCGCCACGCCAGCGGGTTAGGGATCGGTGTACGCAGTGGCCCACCGATATCTGGCAAGGCCGCCACAACCTGTCGCACAATACGAATACTCTCAATCAACTCTGATCGGCGCACTAAGGTACGCGCCCAAGCATCCCCCGCCTCTTCCGTCGGCACCTCAAACTCCAGCTGCTCATACACCAGATAGGGGTCATCACGGCGCACATCAAACGGCAACCCAGCCGCACGTAGATTTGGACCTGTGACCCCATACTCCAGCGCCATCGCCTGCTCAGTCACCCCCACCCCTTTGGCTCGCTTGATAAAGACCCGATTCTTGAAGAAGAGATCATCATAGTCAGGCAGACGAGACTCAATGTAGTCGAGGGTGTCAGTGACCCGCTGCAGAAACCCCTCCGGCAGCTCACGCCGCACACCACCCGGTAGATTGTAGATACTGTAGATGCGCCCGCCAGTGAACTCCTCAAACAGGTCAAGAATCAGATCCCGGTCTGCTACCCCCCAAAACATCGGACTGTACATACCCGTGGTCGCTGCATGACCACCAAAGGTGAAGAGGTGGGCAGCAATACGTGACAGCTCGAGCTGCATCACCCGTATCCACTGCGCCCGTTCTGGCACCTCAATTCCGGCGATCTGCTCCACCGCCATCGAGTAACAGACCTCCATCGGAGAGGGGTCAGGCACACAGATCCGAGGGACCAGTGCAATATTCTGAATCCACAGGCGCTGCTCCATCAGCTTCTCAAAGCCACGATGGAGATAACCTCCATCAGCACGCGCTTGCACTACGGTGTCGCCCTCTACCTGCACCTGAAGCGCATAGTTGCCCTCGATACCGGGATGGTTCGGACCAAAATTCAGCTCAAAGGCGTGGCTAGGAGGGTGGTTGATCTGCTGGTAATTCTCGGCTCGCATCGTTTACTCCTGCCCCCGTTTTGCCTGAGGGTGGTCACCACTCCAGTCGGGCCCATCCACCTTTTTGCGTTGACTAAAACGCTGCTCCGTTGGAGGCACCACAACCCCACCACCTGCAGCAACAATCTCCTGTAGCCACTCTGGGTTGTACTGCTGCCAGTCAAAGGTCTCTCCCACAAAGGCCTCACTATCAAAATCTTTACGCATCGGCGGCGGACCATTCCACTCTGTGAGAATAAACTTCTCCATATCGGGTGCGCCCTCAAAGTAGAGCCCATACATCTCATGGATATCGCGCTCAAAGAACCCTGCGGGGCGATAGAGGTCATAGACCGACTGAAAGCGACCCAGATCACGCGCCACACGGATATGGATCGACAGCAGCTGGTTCTGCTCATAGGACCAGAGGTGGTAGACCAGTTCAAACTCGCCCTCTTCGATCCAATCCACACAAGAGATCGCAGAGAGGTGGACAAAGCCCATCTCTCCCTTGGCCGCCTCCAACAGTGTGGTCAACTCCTCACTGGGGAGGTCAATACGACTACGGCGCTGAGCCAAATCAGAGCAAGCAACCACCATCCCATCAATACGGCCACAAAGTGCATCCAACCAAGGGGTAAAGGCATCCATATTCATAGACACATGCTCCAGAAACCTCGCCTAGCCCTGCTCATAACCGCATCTCCAACGGTTTCAATGGATGCTGCACCTGTTCCAACAACGCTGTATGCTCCCCGCGGGTCCCATCCCCCACTAACCCATAATGCTCCGCCTCACCAATCACATCGACTGGGGTCTGCCATTGATCACCAAACAGGTGCTGCTGGTTTCCCAGATAGTAGTCATAGTTACGGTAGTACTCTTTCCAGCTATTGGCCTCCCCCTGCTCAATTTTTTTCATCAATTCACGCAGTCCACTGATCACCGCCTCTGGACGAGGCATACACCCCGCAATATAGAGATCAACCGGCATATACTCATCCAACCGTTTCGCCGTAGCGTAACTCTGCCAGTACATGCCCCCATTCACCGTACAGGAGCAGATCCCAATCACATACTTGGGGGACCCCATCTGCTCATAGGTCAACATCACCCGCTTCAGGGTTTTGATCGAGACATATCCGGTAACCAGTAGAATATCTGCCTGACGTGGCGTTACCATTGGAGAGACACCCAGCCGCTCCATATCAAAACGCGAGGTCATCACCGGCGGCAGCTCAATCGCCCCGCAGCCGGTACAGTAGTGGAGAATAAACAGCGAGCGGGCGCGCGCAAAGTTAGTCAACTCATCGAATACCCGCGACACCAAAGATCCATGTTTAGAGTACAAAGGCCACCCCCAACAGTCCAATCATCACCGGCCATTTCCACAGTAGACGCACCAGATCCTCGATACGATAACGAGGAAACAAGTAAGCCAGACTCAGCGGAATGGTCAGCACCAGAAAACTTTTTAATAGCAGTGCCGTCCAGCTCTCAGCCCCACCCAAGAATAGAGCCGTATAAAGCACGGCGGTAGTATAGAACTGGAATGCCTGCATCACGAACAGCCCGCCGAGATACTTGCCCCCCATCTCCACCATCGGTCCAGTGGCGATCTCTGCAGGAGCAACGTAGACCTCAAACGGCTGCTTGCCAAGTGAACCTTGCAGGGTAATCAACCCCGCAATCGCCAGCAGTGGCATCTCAAAAATACCCCAACCACGAACCCCCGCCTGCTGCTGTGCATCGATAATCTCAATCAGGTTGGCACTACCTGCATGATAGGCGACACCGAACACCACAATCACAAAGGGGATATCGTAGGCCAGCATCGCGGTCAAGGCACGAGAGATACCGATCGATCCATTGGGGTTGGCACACTGCCCCACCCCCAGCGCCAGCCCCAGAGAGGGGATCATCATCAAATAGGTCAGGGTGATAATTCCGCCATAGGCTGCAATACCATCCATCCCCGGTACCGGCAGCAGGGTCTCCGCTGCGATATATCCCCCCATCGCCATCACAATACCGATATCATGAAGAATACCGTGCGAAATCTGGGTCTCTTTACCAAACAGTTTAATTACGTCATACAGTGGTTGCAGCAGTGGTGGTCCAACCCTGCGTTGTATACGTGCGCCTAGGCGACGCATCCACAACACCATCATCAACCCCACCAGAAAGGCAACCAGCGGCATCAGCACCAGCTCCAGTAATAATTCAGAGAGCATCATAGCCACCTCCCCACCAGAGTAGTAACACAACCACCATCAGCAACAAGCGCCCAGATTGAACCTGTAGATACAGGCCACTGATGCCCTCAGACAACAGTTCAAACATACGTATAGAACCTCGCTCAGTACGTTCAAACAGACCGCGATACCAAGGCTTGATTAGGTGCATCAGCCCCGCATAGAAGTTGTTACTGTAGTGGTAGCGGTTGCTGGCATAGAGGAAGTGCCCCCCCGCATAGTTATCCAACGGATGTACCCGCCGACTCTTGCCTGCACCATAGAAGATCAACGCCGCAATACCAAACCCAGCAAACAACACTCCGGTAACGATGCGCATATCTAGGCTACCGCCATCTGCAACCACGCCTCCCAGATTAAATAGAGGCACAGGCAAGCCAACGGCAACCAGCGCCTCTGCCACCCACTGCAGTGGAATACCCGGCAAAATACCCGTAACAAAGATCAATAGAGAGAGCAGCAGCATCGGCGTTAACATACTCCAAGGCACCTCACGCACCGCTTCATGCTCCAGACGCAGGCTACCTAGGAAGGTGTTGTGTAGCAGTTTATAAACCGAAAGTACGGTGCCCAGTGTTCCAATCACCGCGCCAACAAACAGCAACACCTCACCCTGTTCCAGCAGTGAACGATAGACCAGCCACTTGGAGACAAAACCATTCATCGGCGGCAACCCTGCCAGCCCAATAATCCCCACTAACATGGTGACAAAGGTCAGCGGCATCCGTACTACCAGCCCCCCCAAATGGTTCAGGTCTGAAGTTCCGGTACGGTGGATCACTGCGGTAACCGCAAGGAATAGTGCTGCCTGATAAGTGGCATGGTTAAAGATGTGCAACATCCCCCCCGCCACACCCAGTGAATCCATCATCACCAACCCCAGTAGCATATAACCACCCTGCCCAATCCCATGCCACGCCAACAGCTGACGTGCATCATTCTGACGCATGGCGGTAAAGGTGGGGAAGATGATAGTAAACACCGCAACCCAGGCCAGCAGCGTTTGAGAAGAGAGCCCTCCAAAGGTGGACAGCAGCCATACACCACCCGCCAGCTTGAACAGCACCAACACAATCGCAAACAGCCCCAGACGGGAGGAGATTGCACCGAGAAAGGCGGAACCCGGCCCCGGTGTCTCTGCATAGGCGGGCGCCTGCCAGAGATGGAAGGGCAACAACCCCATCTTGATTCCAAAGCCCCCCACAAACAACAGTAACAACAGGATAACCTGCTGCTGCGAGAAGCGATCCATTGCTACACTCACCACATCAAACTGCAGTGACCCTGCCTCCACTGCAATCAGAGCAACTCCTGCAAAGATCATCATCGCACCAACCATCGCATAGATCAGATAGCGAGTAGCCGTCTGTAGCGCTACACCACCCGCCAACGCCATCATCAGGAATGCCGACCAGCTCGCCAGCTCCCAGCCGATAAACAGAGAGAGCAGATCACCACTAGAGAGCAGAATCAGCATGGTCAATACATTCAACCCCAGCGCAAACTGTAACAGACGTAGGTTGCCCCCCTGCTGCCGATAACGTTCTCCCCACTCCCCTGCCATATAGAGCGCAGCGAACAGGGCTGCGGCTACGGTAATCAATGCAAAGTAGAGACCCAGCCCATCCATCACCCAGCCAATCTCATACCCCACCTCGAAAAACTGGAGAGAGAGCTGAAGTGATGCGCTGTGCGCTGGCATTACATCCAGCGTGGCGACCATGCCTCCAACCAGCAGCAACTGCAGCAGGTAGAAGAGCGCCTGTATCCACCCCCCTCTTTTCTCACTGGACCAGAGTGTTGCCAATGTAGTGAGTAGTGCCAGCAGCCAGAGCAGATCCAACAGGTTTCCATTCACGTTCATGGTCTCCCCTCCGTTACCCCAACCACGATAGCACTCAACTGCTGACGATCTCCCGCCTGTACCGCCAACTGTTGTAGGTAGTCAGAGATCGGTTGAATCTGCCATGCCGTAAGCAACAGACCCGTAGCGAACAGGGTTGAAATCCATACACCGCTGTTATCCTGCCCAACAACCGAAACGGCTGCTCTTCCTCTCTCTTGGTGTCTTTCTCTCTCTTGATGATAGTGTTGCACCACTCGAAACAGATAACTGGCCTCCACCACCGTAGCAAACAGAAACACCACCAGTGCGGTGCTATTGATCCAGCCTCCCGCACTCACCAACCCCGTCAACAGCGCAAATTTAGCCCAGAACCCAGGCAGTGGTGGAACCCCCACCAAGGAGAGCGCAAACAGGATAAAGAGAACCATACTCCAACCTTGAAAGCGCTGCTCCGTCAGCAGAAACAGTCCCGGCTTCACCAACAGGTGGTGTAGCGAAAGCATGATCCCCACCAGCAGACCTGCCTCTACAGAGAGTGAAAAAGCGATAAAGATCACCCCCAGCTGTCCCATCGAGGAGTAGGCCAACATACGCCGCAGGTCCTGTGCACGCCATGCTGCCAACTCTCCACTCAACACCCCCAGCACACCCAGCAGCAACAGTACCTGGCTCGCCTCAGGGGTTGGAAACAGCAGCACCAACAGCCGTACAATCACAATCAACGCCAGCTTAGAGACCACCCCTGCCAGTAGTGCAGAGAGTCGCGGGGAGAGCGTTGCATAGACCTCTGGTACCCAGCCATTGACTGCAAACAGCTCTGCCTTGACACCAAACCCAAGTAACATCAGCAAAAATGCAGATAACGGCAGCACCAGCTCACCAGAGGCAACCAGCTCTGCAAGATGCCCTAAATTGAGCGTGCCTGCATGACTATAGAGCAGAGCAATACCCGTCAATGCCAACACCGAACCGACTCCACTCAACAGCAGATAACGAAAACTGATAATCGCCGTAGCACGACTCTCTCCAGCAGCTACCAGTCCAAAGGTCGCGACAGCCAGTAACTCATAAAAGACATAGAGATTAAACAAGTCCCCCGAAAGTAGCAGCCCTATCGAGGAGGCCGTTAACAGCAGCATCAACACCTGAACACGCACAGACTGCCCCTGCTCTCCTCTGGGCCAGAGCAGCAGTAACGACAACTGTAGTGCGATCAAAAAGAGCCAAGCCAGTCCATCTAGATAGAAGTTGATCCCCATCGGTACCACAAAGCCCCCCATCACACTGGAGATCGGCTGCTCCATCACCCCCGCCCCCAGTTGCAGCGTCAACAGCAGTGTAACCAGCACCGTAAGTGGGGCCAGCCAACCCACGGCAAACTTCTGAGAGAGTGGTTGCAGTAGGAAGGCTGTCAACAGTGGCAATGCAACCAACAGTGCTAAGTTTTCAGCGTGCATCTTGCCCCTCCTCTACAACAGGGTAGAGTGGACGTTCCCCTTTAGGGGCATACTGAGAGCGCGGTTTCGGAGCCGTAGAGAAGCGACCCAGCTCTTGGTCTAAGGCTTCACGCATCTCTATAACTGCCTGTTCGCGGTCGAGTGTTCCAGTCTGCTGCCGAACACGAATCAGCAGCGCAATCGCCAAGGCCTGAATACCGACCCCGATAACAATTGCCGTCAATACCATCGCCTGTGGAACGGGGTCTACCATCACACTGGGGAAGCTGCCTTCACTCCAGATCGGTGCCTCTCCTCCGAAACGGTACCCTGCCAACAACAGTAGCAAATTAGCACCTGCCTCTGCAATGACCAGCGCCAACACCTGTCGAAACAGATGATGGGAGAGCACTAGACCAGCAATACCGATCACCAGCAACCCCACTGCCCCCGCATAGAGCACCATCTCCATCATGCCGACTCTCCCGAGAGATGAACCAGTAGTGCAGCCAACTCTGCCCCCACCTTCAGCCCCACTGCCAGATAGAGCAGTGGCAGACTACCCGCCGAAAACAGGGCTCCGATCTCCCCCGGCTGCAACAGCGGTTGTAGAAAACTTTCGCCCTGCATTAGCGCCATCAACCCAATCAGAATAAATAGCGTTCCTGCTCCCCCCTCAACCAGACGGATGGTGGCATGGTTAAGTGGAATCTCTCCAGAGCGGGCCAGTGCAGGCAGAAAGAGCGCAATCGCAAGGATCACCCCGCCCTGAAACCCCCCGCCCGGCGTGAGGTGACCATGAATGATGATATAGAACCCTAGCAGCAGGAGCAGCGGCATCAGCAGGCGGCTGGCTGACTCAAAGATTTCTCCTAGAAAGATTTTATCTGGAAAAACGGAAGCCTGTTTGTCACTCTCTCCATTTTGGGTGGAGAGCACCAAACCGACAGCCGTTGCCGAGGCAAACAGAATAGCCAGCTCTCCCAAGGTATCCAATCCACGATAGCCCAATACCACCGCAGTCACCAGATTGGCTGCACCCAGCTCGACTCCTCCAGCTTGCTGGATCATCGCCCCTGCACGCATCGGGGGCTCTCCAAACATCGTCGCAATAAACAGCGTAAACAGTAGAAATGCGAGCCCACCGCTAAACAGCAGAGGGGTCCACTCCAGTGAACGCTGCTCTCTACTCATCAGTTGCACCCGCTTTAGTGCTGCGCAGCAACCCCAGTCGGCTTAGCGCCAGTGCCAGTATCAGACTGCTGAGACCTGCCCCCACTACCCCTTCCGTCATCGCCACATCGGGTGCCTTTAACAAGACAAACAGCAGCGTCAACCCCAGCGACAGTACCGAGACCGAGACCACCGCCACCAGATGGCTGCGACTGAGCAGCGCAACCAGAGCCGCAGATAACATCACTCCAACCAGTAGCAGTGCAATCCAACTCTCTATCGACTCAACCATCTTGCCCCCCTTTTTTCCAAGGTTCGATACCCGAACGCAAGAAGGCGCGCGCCAGTGTTGAGGAGCCCACGGGGTTGGTCACCAAAATCAGAATGGCCAACACCAGCAGCTTGGGCCACCATGTAGGTTGGTGCAGTCCAACACCTAACAGTAGTGCCAATGTCCCCAGTGTCACCGCCTTGGTTCCGGCCTGAATGCGGTTATAGACATCTGGCATACGTATCAACCCCAGAGCACCGAGAAACAGAAAGAGTCCACCCAGCAACAGAAACAGGTCGGCTAATAAACCGATCATGGGTGCCCCCCCCCCTCTCCTTGCTGCGCCAAAATGGCCCGTGCCAGCGCCACCACACCAACAAAGGCGAGGGTCCCAGAGAGTAGCGCTAGGTCCAGATAGAGTGCACTGCCAAACAGCAGCGCTAACAGTACCATCGCAGCGGTTGCAATCACCGCCAGCGTATCGGCAGCCACAATACGGTCTGCTGCGCTCGGCCCCAATAGAAAACGGGCCATTACCAGCACAACCGCCATACCAATCAGTAGCAGTGTGATCCACTGCAGTAGAGAGAGAGTCATCGCAGGAACCCCTTGAGGTGCTGCTCAAAGCCCGCTGCGATCTCTCGGGTAGCCAACTGTAGTGCTGCTTCTCCCTGTTGATCTCCTGCCAAAACAGCCGTGTCAATCCAGTGTACCAATAGGCGGTTCTGTTGCAGGTCAACGGTGAGTGTGCCGGGGGTCAGGGTGATACTGTTTGCCAGCACTAGCTTTCCCAGTGTGGACTGCAGGGTGGTCTCCACCTCAACTACGGCTGGATCTATCGGTAAAGAGGGGGAAAGCACTCGCCGTGCCATATCTAAATTGGCCTGAATCAACGCCAACGCAAAAACACGCAGATAACGCAACAGTGACAGTAAGGAACGCGGTGTAAAAATAAGGTCCGATTGAGAACCTGAATCAACAAGGCGCTGACTCAATCCTGTAATTAATGCTGCGATTACAGTTCCAGTCAACAGCTCAGACCACTGTAGTGACCCAGTCAACAGCATCCACAACACCCACAATGTCGTAAATCGTATCATGCCTTTCCTTGGCAGCATCTGCTCCTTATTGAACGTACCTTGATCATACTCCCATTAAATCAGCAAGGTCTAGCACTTTTCATTACTCGCTGTAGGGAATATGATAAAGCGCATGGGATTTCCATTTTCTTCACTCCTTGACCTTTTCCGCACACACTCCACAGCACCGGAACCGATGCTGGAACAGGATCTTCAGCGGGTGGTCAAGAGCATCAACCCACTGCTACTTCAAACCACTGCGTACCCTAAACAGTATCGCAAGGCTCTACATATAGCGCGAGAGTATGTAGATAGACTCACACAACAGGTCCCCGGACCACTCTGCCTAACCAGTGAACAGTTCAGCAAAAATAATCTGGTACGTGCACTCTTCGCCTCTCCTAAGGAGTTGGAGGAGAAACTTCGACTCAGTATTGCGATGAGAGAACATCAACCCGGCAATACGGACAAACAGTCACTCTATGCACTGATGGGGGTACGCTGGGAACGCCAACTCCATTTTGGGGTAGAGGAGGTCAATGGCGTAACACGAACAGACGTACCCCAGCAAACCATCAACTTCAAAGACCACACCTTCACTCTGCCCGCAGCCAGTGAGAGTGAAGCACGACAACTGCTGCGTGATCACTTTCTACAGCGCTTGGCCAACCAAGTCAAACAACATATAACCGACATCACCCAGCAAAAAGATGCCCTCTATAAACAGGCTAAACAGCAAGAGTCCGAGCAGCGCAACCGTGACATCCCCTCTCCAGAGCTGGCACAACAGATCCATGACACTTGGGAACAGTGGCGTGACCTCACTCAACAGCTTGATATTAACCACACGATCCAACACTTCGAAGCGGTAATGACAAAGCCAGAGAGCTCACTCTGTCTCTCTCCATTCCAGCTCTCAATGGATGCCATGGGTATTGAACGCACAGAGAAACAGGGTGGAAAAACCATCAACTTGATGGATCTGCATGGCGCAGACCGGCGTATCTGGACGGTAATGCTGGTGCAGTTTCAGTGGCAGCGCCCCCCCTCCACCGAAGAGCAGTTACAACAGGCCTATCGCTGGCTCTCTATCTCATAAAACCAAGGAAACAGCCATGAGCACCCCACAAACCTCATCCTCTACCCGTTACGTCTACCCCTTCACAGAGGGTGATGGCAAAAACAAGCAGCTACTTGGCGGCAAAGGGGCCAACCTCTGCGAGATGACACAGATCGGGCTTAACGTCCCCCCTGGCTTTGTCATCACCACCGAGGCTTGTCTTGACTACTTGGGTTCTGGCACCCATGCAGATGCTCGTCGTATCCTACCTGAACGGGTCATGACACAGGTCAAGGCCTCTATTCTGCAGCTGGAAACGGAGAGTCAGAAGGGGTTTGGTAGTGCTGATAACCCGCTGCTGGTCTCCGTTCGCTCTGGCTCCGCACTCTCCATGCCGGGAATGATGGATACCATCCTCAATCTGGGCCTCAATGCAGAGACCTTGCCGGGTCTGATCGAACAGACCCAGGACCCCCGCTTCTGCTATGACGCCTATCGTCGCTTCATTCAACTATTTGGCCATGTTGCACTGCGTATCTCCGATGAGCGATTTGACGAGGTATTTACCCGGGTCAAACAGCGACATGGGGCACAACAAGATACAGAGCTGAGTGCAGAGGCATTGAAAGAGATCTGCAACAGCTTCCTGCAAATTGTCGAACACGAGAGTGGTGCACCATTTCCGCAAGACCCCATGGAGCAGCTGGAGATTGCAATTCAGGCAGTATTTGGCTCTTGGATGGGCAAGCGGGCGATCGATTACCGTCGTGAGTTCAACATCACTCCCGATATGGCCAACGGTACCGCCGTCAACATTTGTCTGATGGTGTTCGGTAACCGAGGGGAGGACTGCGCCACAGGTGTAGGCTTTACCCGCAACCCCGGAACCGGTGAAAACCAACTATTTGGTGAGTATCTCACCAACGCGCAAGGAGAGGATGTGGTGGCGGGTATCCGCACCCCCAAACCACTCTCCGCGATGGAACAGGAGATGCCCCGCCTCCACCAAGAGCTGCTGGAGCTGCGCAAGCGTCTAGAGCAGCACTACCGAGAGGTGCAGGATTTTGAGTTCACCATTGAGCAGGGGGTGCTCTACTGCCTACAGACACGCAATGGGAAGATGAACACCCAAGCTATGGTTAAGACCTCGGTGGAGATGGTTACGGAGAAGCTAATCGACCGCAAACAGGCCCTACTACGGGTTGATCCCGATCAGTTAGAGCAGATGTTATTCCCACGCATTGACCCCTCTGCAAACGCTCATCCCGTAGCACGAGGACTCCCCGCCTCCCCCGGTGCCGCATCAGGAGAGGCGATCTTTGATGCAGACCGCGCAGAACAGCTCGGACGCAGTGGCATATCGGTGATTCTTGTACGTGAAGAGACCAAGCCAGAGGATATCCACGGCTTCTTTGCCGCACAGGGCATTCTCACCAGCCGTGGTGGAAAAACCTCACACGCCGCCGTAGTCGCCCGAGGCATGGGTAAACCCTGTGTTGCAGGGGCTGAACAGATTGTTGTCAACATCAGCACCCGTGAGGCGACCATTGGCAATGTAACCATTCATGAGGGTGATATCATCACCCTCAACGGTAGCAGTGGCGGGGTCTACATCGGCGAGGTCGCGATGGTTGAGGCGGAGTTCAGCAACGAATTGCGCACTCTACTGGAGTGGGCTGATGAGTACGCCACCCTCAAGGTGATGGCCAATGCCGACACCCCGCAAGATGGTGAGCGCGCCCTTAAATTTGGCGGCATGGGGATCGGCCTCTGCCGCACTGAACGCATGTTTAACGCCACCGAACGGCTCCCGATTGTGTTGGAGATGATTGTTGCGGAGGATGAGTGTCAACGCCAACTGGCACTGGATAAACTACTGCCCATCCAGCGTGGTGACTTCTCTGCGCTATTCCGAGTGATGTCGCCTCGCCCTGTCACCATTCGCCTGCTTGACCCACCAATCCATGAGTTTCTACCCACACAGAAACAGCTCAATTACGAGCTGGAACAGCTACGCCAACTGCGCAGCACCGTATCAGGCATGAATATTTTGGCAGAACAGCTGCCAGAGCTAAAAAAAAT
>JABGQL010000010.1 GCA_018648825.1 Gammaproteobacteria bacterium | reverse complement strand
GATGATTCCTTATGGTCGACAGCAGATATCTGAAGAGGATATTGATGCGGTTGTTGCGGTGCTGCGTTCTGATTTTCTAACACAGGGACCGGTTGTACCTCAGTTTGAGCAAGCAATGTGTGACTATACTGGGGCGCAGTTTGCAGTAGCGGTTAATAGTGGTACTTCGGCGCTACATCTGGCCTGCCTTGTGCTTGGGTTGGGAGAGGGTGATTGGCTCTGGACTACACCAATTACGTTTGTTGCTTCAGCTAATTGTGGGCGCTACTGTGGTGCATTAGTCGATTTTGTGGATGTCGATTCAGCCAGTTCTAATATCAGCATAGAGGCGCTGGAGAAAAAACTGATTCAGGCAGAGCTTACGAGGTGTCTGCCCAAGGTTTTGGTGGTTGTCCATCTTGCGGGCCTTTCCTGTGATATGGAGAAGATTCAGGCGCTTGCCAAACAATACCGTTTTGCCATTATTGAAGATGCCTCGCATGCCTTGGGTGGACGTTATCAGGGGGAGCCTGTCGGAAGTGGGCGCTATAGCGATATTACAGTGTTCAGTTTTCACCCAGTCAAGAACATGACTACCGCTGAAGGTGGGATGGCGCTGACCAATGGTCAGGAGTTGGCTGAACGGATGCGGTTGTTGCGCGGCCATGGGATTACCCGTGAGCAGAGGCGAATGGATCAAGAGGCTGATGGTCCTTGGTATTACCAGCAGATTGAGTTGGGGTTTAATTATAGAATGTCTGATCTGCATGCGGTTT
This sequence comes from Gammaproteobacteria bacterium, assembly GCA_018648825.1. Lineage (GTDB taxonomy): Bacteria > Pseudomonadota > Gammaproteobacteria > Thiopontia. Next base: position 3,316 of record JABGQL010000010.1, on the reverse strand, counting down.
TGGGGGTTAGTCAACTGCAGCGTCTGGATCAGTTCATTGCACAGAGAGCAGTGCTTGCGGATCGTTATGGATGTATGCTGGCGGACTTGCCTCTGCTGCTGCCTCAATCACACGGTGCGGCAGCACCTGCTTGGCATCTCTATGTGGTGCGCCTACAGGAGGAGGGCATGCGTGCTGAAGTGGTTGAGTGGATGCGAGGGGAAGGAGTAATGACTCAGGTGCACTATATCCCGTTACATACTCAGCCCTACTATCGGCAATTTGGATTTCAGGAGGGTGATTTTCCTGAAGCGGAAAAATACTATAGGAAATGCCTTACCTTGCCGATATATGTAGAGTTGACGAAAAAAGAGCAGGACAAAATTGTGGCGCTGCTAGGGCAGGCACTTGGGAGTATTGAATAGAAGGTATGGATGTACGGCACATAATGAGGGTAGAACAGTGGGTAATGTAAAGGTGTTGGGGGTCATCAGTGCGCGCCTAAACTCCAGCCGCTTACCGGCCAAGCAACTGTTGCCTCTAGCAGGTGAAACTATGGTTGGAAGGCTGTTCCAGCGTCTAGAGAAAATCACATTGGTCGATCAATGGGTGCTGGCAACCACTGCGGATGATTACAATGTGCCGCTGGTCGAATGGGCAACAGCAGCGCAAAAGAGTGTGTTTGCCTATCTAGGAGATGTAAGTGATCTGGTGGGCAGAATTGATGCTATCTATCGGCAGTACCGGCCAGAGTTCATCGTCTACGTGTGTGGTGATTCTCCTCTGGTTGAGATTGATACGATGAGTGGAATGATTCAGTTGCTGCAATCCTCACCGGAGGCAGAGATTGTTGATTATCGGCCGTTGCCAGGACGTAGCCAATTTATACAGGGGGGGTTTAATGTCTGGAAAAGTGCCATGTGGGAACGTATTGCCACTGGATCACATACAGCAGATGAGCGTGAACATGTTGGTTATGTGACGCGACGTTTCCCGCCAGCAGAACGGGTGGCCTACTTTGAAGATGATCCTCTGTATTCGACGTTGTGGCACCGTACATCCATTGATACGCTCTCTGATTATAAGTTCATGCAAACGATTTATCAGCGTTGGTATGCGAACCACCCTACGGAGGAAGTTGTTCCACTGCGTTGGGTGATTGAGCTGCTCAAGCAAGAACCCGAATTAATGGAGATTAATCGGCATGTACACCAGAGGGGGGCCGGAGAGCCAGTACTACGTGTTGGCTTTGCCATCTCTAATCGTGAAAATTGCCAACTGGCTATCGATTGTGCTCGCTCACTGCAAGACTACCATGCTATCTCTGTAGTGATGTTAGGAGGGGGTGAGTGTAATAAAGCACATGAAGAGTGGAACCTGTTACCTCATCAAGAGCTGCACAGAGAGATGACGCTACAGAAGATACATGAGAATGAGCCTTTTAAGCTCTTGGTTACAGACGAAGAGAACAGTAGCATGACAGGGGTGAAAATGGTTCAGTTGCAGAAGTTGATGCAAGAAGATATTCAGGGTGTGGATTGGCAGCGCGAATGTGCAAAGTGGCTCATGAGTCAATCTGAAGAGGAGGACAGTAGGTCATTATGAGTCTCTCTCTCGGTTTTATTGGTGGTGGGATCAACTCCGCAGTGGGGCAGGCCCACTACTGTGCCAGTCAAATGGACAAGCGTTGGGATCTTTGTGCTGGTGTCTTCAGTAAGTACCCGGAGACCAATCTGGAAACCGCACAGGCATGGGGGGTAAGTCCAGACCGTATCTACCCCGATATGGATCAATTTTTACACGATGAACAGCAACAATTGGATGCCGTTGTAGTGCTAACTCCAACCCCCAGCCATGCCAATGCGGTATGTAAACTGTTGGAGAGGGGAGTTCCGGTTATTTGTGAGAAGGCGCTGACCGCATCCATTGCTGATCTGGAGCGCATCCAGAGGGTACAGCGGCCAGACTCCTTTCTTGCAGTGACCTATAACTACAGTGGCTATCCGATGGTGCGTGAACTGCGTCAACGTATAGAGGCGGGAGAGCTGGGTAAGATTTATCAGATCCAGATAGAGATGCCGGCAGATGTTTATCTGCAGTTCAAACGAGGAGCCTATCTAACACCGCAATCGTGGCGGTTGGAGGATGGTGAGATTCCGACTATACTGCTGGATCTGGGGGTGCATCTCCATCACCTCTGTCACTTTCTTACCGGCCTGAATCCACAAGAAGTCAATGCCGACTACCACAACTACTCCCGTTTTAAAGAGGTTGTCGATGATGCACACCTTTGGGTCAAGTATGAGCAGGGGATGAATGCCTCAATGTGGATGAGCAAGACGGCGTTGGGTCATAGAAACGGCTTGCGGGTGCGCGTCTATGGTGAACAGGGGAGTGCAGAGTGGTATCAGATGGACCCTGAACACCTTGTGTTAAGTGACCAACAAGGGCGTAGGGTAACCTTGGATCGAGGTTGTGAGGTTGATGACTGGTTGATGTATGAACGTTTTAAGCCCGGTCACCCGATCGGTTTTGTAGAGGCATTTGCTAACCTCTATGGTGATATTGCTGATGCACTGATGGACTTTCAGCAGGGGGGGGCGGGTACGCACCCCTATGTCTACGGGTTGGAACATGCGGCACAGGGGCTGCATCTGATGCGTTCGGCAACGGTGGCGCATCAGATGCGGCGATGGGTGTCGTTATGAGTGTAATTTATTGCAGTAACCTTCTGACCAGTAAAAAGAAAACTAATCGTGGACTACGTTATGTGGTACTCTCAGTGTGTCTATATTATTACGGAGAGTTCTGATGTATGCAACGAATGTGAGAACACTGAAAAAAAATCCTTCTGCAGCACTTCGTCATGCGGAAGAGGGGCCTGTTGTGGTGCTGAAAGGCAATCACCCCAATGCTGTCATTCTTCACCTAGAGCCAGAGCAGAGTATTGGAGAGAGTGAGCAGGTGTTGCTGCCAGCGTTGGCGGCATCCCTCTATAAGGATGGAACCCTCTCTCTGGGAGCTGCAGCTCAACTGAGTAAAATGGGACTCTCCCCCTTTGCTGATCACCTCTCGTCATTGGGGGTAGAGATTGTTGGTGAGGATGAGACGACAGAGAGTGAGCAAGGAGACCTGAACCGTTGGCTGGCCCCGTAATTGCTGATGCTGGGCCTCTGATAGCTCTTTCAGCAGTGGGGCAGTTAGAGTTGTTGAGAAAACTGTTTCAACAGGTTGTGGTGCCCGTTGAAGTGGTTGATGAGTCTCTCTATCAAAACAGGCTGGGGGCGACTCTGATTCGAGAGGCTTTAGATTGTGGTTGGCTCCATACTTCAGATGG
>JABGQL010000037.1:23729-28155 GCA_018648825.1 Gammaproteobacteria bacterium | reverse complement strand
GCCAAGTTCTTCTTAATCTCCCCTTCCAAACGATCCGCCTCTTCAAACTGCGATCTCAACTGTCCAGTCAAACGCGCCATCTTCTCAGCAAAGGGTTCTCCATCCTCCTCTTCGGCAGCAGCCCCCACATAGCGCCCCGGAGTGAGCACATAGTCATGCTTTTGCAGCTCTTCCAGTTGGGCCGACTTCACAAAACCAGCCACATCCTCATAGTTCTCTCCTGTCTGCCAGTTATGGAAGGTCTCGGTAACTTGATTCAGATCTTCCGGGGTAAAGTCACGCAGTACGCGGTCTTTCATATAGCCGAGGTTGCGGGCATCGATAAACAGCACCTCTCCCGCTCTGTCGCGCAATTTTTTACCGCTGGCCGAGGTGCGCTCTCCCTTGTTTTTAGTCAGAAACCAGATACAGGCGGGGATCTGGGTATTGGTGAATAGTTGTCCCGGCAGTGCCACCATGCACTCGACCCGATCATTTTCAATCAGTGCCTTGCGAATGGTGCCTTCATTCTTGGTGTTGGAACTCATCGAGCCGTTGGCCAGCAGTAGCCCCATGCTGCCATTGGGTGCCAGATGGTAGAGCATATGTTGCAACCAAGCGAAGTTGGCGTTGCCGGAGGGCGGTGTGCCGTAGGCCCAGCGCTTATCATCACTACTGACTCCGGCATCCCACTCCTTCATATTGAACGGGGGGTTGGCCATTACGAAGTCGGCGCGGAGGTCGAGGTGTTGGTCGTTGGTGTAGGTGTTGGCTGGCTCTTTACCAAAGTTGAAGTCGATGCCTCGGATCACCATATTCATGGCGGCGAGTTGCCAGGTGGTATGGTTGTACTCCTGCCCGTAGATGGAAACATCTCCAATTCTACCCTTGTGGGCATTGATAAAGTGTTCGGACTGCACAAAGAAGCCACCACTGCCCATCGCCGGATCATAGACCCGCCCTTTGAAGGGTTCCAGCATCTGCACGATGAGGCTTACAATCGACTTGGGGGTATAGAACTGCCCGCCCTTTTTACCCTCCGCTAGGGCAAATTGGCCCAGCATGTACTCATAGACATGACCGAGAATATCCTTTGAGTTGAGTGACTGGTGGGTAAAGGGGACGGTGGCGATCAGGTCGATCAGCTCACCCAGTTTGGCCTGATCGATCTGTAGGCGGGTGTAGAGTTTGTTGAGCACCCCTCTTAGCCTGGGGTTGTCGGCCTCGATCTTCTCCAGTGCATTGTCGATAAGGTGGCCAATGGAGCTGAATTTTTTGCTGGAGCCATCTGCCAGCGTGAGTTTTGCCCCGCCGATCACCGCCTTGTTGTTCTCTTGCAGGAACTGCCAGCGAGATTGGGTAGGGACCCAAAAGGTGTTGGTTTCGAGAAAGTAGTCTCGAACCTCTAGCTCACTCTCGATCTCTGCTTGGTACGTTTCACTGTCACTGCCGCCAAAATCTTCGGGATCGAGAAAGTAGTCGTGCGCTGGATCTTTGAGTTGCGCTTCAAGTTCCGTTCGGCGAATGTCGAAGGCATCGGAGACATATTTGATAAATACCAAGCCGAGCACGGTGTGTTTGTACTGCGCTGCATCGAGCGTTGAACGCAGTTTATCCGCAGCCGTCCAGAGTTTTTTCTCCAGACCATTGAGGAACTGTTGTTCTTCTGTATGGGTCATTAGGCCAGTTATTCCTTTGGTATTGGCATCATACGGGGTCAATATGCTTGAGCAACTTTGAAGGTTACTGTTTTAGCGTATCGATGATTACCTGTCTGTTCGCCCTTTTATCTGTGCCCGATGATACTGCAACCCGACCATTTGATGTATTACTAAATGTTACAAACACTTAACTGATGCCAGTTTCCTCTGTCACTGAAATTGGTTATGGCTCACATTGCTGTATCAACCCCCTCCCCAGCCCTCCCCCTACTTTGGGGAGGGTGTTTCATCTTAAAGAACTCATGAAGCTATTATGATATAGAGAAGAGGACTTTGAGTTAACTTGTCCCCCCATAAACAGTGCAATCTTGCTGCTTCCCCCCCACAAAAGTACAATTTTGCGCTATCATTTTTAGCGATGAACCGAGTTATTTTTTAGAATATCAACCACTTACTGATCACACCCTAACAGGGAGAAGCTGATCAACGGAAAACACTGAAGCAAATCAATGGATAAGAGAGATCCAGACCTACTTTTACAATCTGCCCCTCTACTGAAGCAGGGCTTGAATGTACCAACCGCAATGCGTGATGTGCTGCTGGCGTTGATGCCTGCACTGCTTGCGGGCTTCTGGTACTTTGGCCTTAGCGCACTACTGGTGGTGATTGCCACCATTCTGGGTGCAATGATGATGGAGTGGACCTTTACCCCTAAAGCACAACGCGGCATGGCGCTGGGTGATGGCAGTGCTCTATTGACGGGCGTACTACTGGGGATGACACTGCCCCCGGCCCTACCGCTATGGATGGCATGGATTGGTGGTGCCGCCGCGATTGGTCTGGGTAAAACCCTGTGGGGTGGGCTCGGCAATAACCTCTTCAACCCAGCCATTGTGGGCCGCGCCTTTCTGCTCGGCACCTTCCCCATTGCGATGACCACTTGGCATGTTGCCGCTGGGCCTGATCAATTTTTCAACCTCTACTCCAGCACCCTGGCCTTCCCCTTTATGCAGGCCCCACCGATGGATGGGATGAGTGCTGCAACACCGTTGGGGCTGATGAAATTTGAGCAGACCGATACCCCAATCTTCTCACTGATGTTTGGCAACACTGCGGGCTCTCTGGGTGAGACCAGCGGACTACTACTGATGCTGGGCGGGCTCTATCTATTGGTACGACGCGCACTGGAGTGGCGTATCCCGCTGGCGATCTTCCTCTCTGCGGGAATTTTTACACTATTGCTGCAACAGATCGACCCAGTCCGTTTTCCAGACATCCACTTCACTCTCTTCTCTGGCGGTATGCTATTGGGGGCGATCTATATGGCGACCGATCCGGTCACCTCTCCGGTTACACCGAAGGGGGCGTGGATCTTTGGTATCGGCATCGGTTTTCTCATTGTGTTGATCCGTAATTTCGGCGGTCTACCGGAAGGGGTGCTCTACGCGATTCTGCTGATGAACGCAGCGACCCCATTGATCAACCGCTATACCCAGCCCCGTGTGTTCGGCAGGAGTAGAAAATGAGCACTCCAATACAGCAGAAAGAGCCCTCCTCATTCCGCCTCGCCTCTACGCTAGCGGTGGCTGGGCTGATCTCTGGCGTGGCGATTGTAAGTGTGTATGAGGCGACCCTGCCGACCATCACCCACAATAAGGCTGAGGAGTTGAAGGCGGCCGTTTTTAAGGTGCTGCCTGAGGTGACGGAGATGCGAAAGTATCAATTTGAGAATAACAGCCTGCGCTTCCGCACCGAGGAAGGGAGTGATGACCAGACTCTCTATGGTGGCTATAACCAGCAGGGGGCCTTTGTCGGTTACGCCATCCCCAGTGCTGGCCCCGGCTTTCAGGACACCATCGGCATCCTCTACGGCTACATTCCAGAAAAACGCAAGGTGGTCGGTATGGAGATTCTGGAGAGCCGAGAGACCCCCGGACTGGGCGACAAGATCTACAAGGACCTCTACTTTGTCTCCAACTTTTCTGATCTCTCAATTGATCCAGAAATAGTGGTGGTAAAGAAGGGGCTACGCGATAAGCCACATGAAGTCGATGCAATCACTGGGGCGACCATCTCCTCCAAGGCGGTGGTGCGGATCATCAATGAGGGCAATCAGCGCTGGATCAGCAAGATCCCAACGCACGGTATTCCACTTCCTGAGAAGACAGGAGAATAGTTATGGCTACACCTAGCAGTCCATACGAAGAGATGATGAAGGGGTTGTGGAGAGACAATCCAGTTTTTGTGCAGGTGCTCGGCATGTGCCCGATGCTGGCGGTGACCAACACCGCAGTCAACGCACTGGCGATGGGGCTGGCAACCCTGTTTGTACTGGTCGGCTCCAGCTTTTTGGTCTCGGTGATGCGCTCACTGATCCCCAAGCAGGTGCGGATCTCTAGCTACATCATCATTATCGCCACCTTTGTCACCATTATCGACTACAGTCTGCTGGCGGTGTTCCCGAAGATCCATAAAGAGCTGGGGGCATTTATCCCATTGATTACCGCCAACTGCCTGATTCTGGGGCGACAAGAGGCCTTCGCCTCGCGCAATAGTGTGGGTTATGCGGTGATGGACGCGATTGGAATGTCTGTCGGATTCCTCTTTGCGCTGCTGGCGCTGGGGGGAGTGCGTGAGATTTTGGGTGAAGGTGCACTGTTTGGATTTAACCTGTTTGGGCCTAACTTTGAGCCTTGGGTGATCATGATTCTGCCACCGGGTGGGTTCCTGACGTTGGGGTTGATTTTGCTCTTTTTCAACTGGGTGACTGAGAGGCGTAAACAGGC
>JABGQL010000037.1:0-23629 GCA_018648825.1 Gammaproteobacteria bacterium | reverse complement strand
TGGGCCTTGAATACCTATATCCTGCCCCACGCCCCCTATCTGCGCCTGATTAGCTTTATTGTGGTGATCGCCAGTACCGTGCAGTTTATTGAGATGCTGATTAAGAAGCTCAGCCCCTCACTGTTCCGCTCACTCGGTATCTTCCTGCCGTTGATTACCACCAACTGCGCCATTCTGGGGCTGGCGATCTTCGCCACCAACCGTGAGTATGGCTTTATGGAGAGCTTTGTCTATGCACTGGGTGCGGGTGGCGGCTTTACTTTAGCACTGGTGTTGATGGCTGGACTGCGTGAAGAGACCGAGATTACTGAGGTACCCAAATTGATTCAGGGTACCGCCTTTAACCTGATTATTGCAGGCATCCTCTCGATGGCGTTTATGGGCTTTGCAGGGCTATTTAACTCATGAGCTACATCCTGCCCATCCTCAGCCTGGTCGCCCTGCTGTTTAGCTGGGTGCTATTTCAAGAGTGGTTGAAGCGTAAAGATCCAGAGCAGTTTGGCTATAAACCGGGGTGTGGAGCCTGCGCCAGCAAGGGGAGCTGCTCTACCTCAGCACGCAAAAAAAAGCGTGTAGCATTAAAAATATAGGAAAATTATGAGTCTACAGTCCAGAAAAATTGCTCTCGTCGGTGGCGGCCAAATCGGTATCGCGCTGGCCTTGATGATCACTCAGAAAGATCACGCTGAGGTGGTGATTGTAGACCTGCCCGGCATGGTCGACCCAATCAAGGGTAAAGCACTCGATATCATGGCACTACGCCCCCATGCGGGAGTCGATGTAGAGATTACCGCCACCAGCGATTATGCCGAGATCGCTGATGCTGAAGTGGTGATTATCACAGCAGGCATTCCTCGTAAGGCGGGAATGAGCCGTAATGATCTGTTAGAGATCAATAAAGGGGTGATAGAGTCTGTTGCCAAGCAGGTCGCAGAGCATGCCCCTAACGCCTTTGTGGTGCTCTCTACCAACCCAGTAGACACCATGTGCCAGATCTTTCACAAGACCTCTGGATTCCCCAAAGAGCGTGTCATTGGCCTCTCTGGGGCGCTGGATAGCGGACGTTTCCGCCTCTTTATCGCCATGGAGACCCGCTTCTCAGCCAAGGATGTCTCCTGCATGGTGATGGGGGGACATGGCCCTGCAATGATCCCACTCACCCGTACCGCAACGGTAGGTGGCATCCCCATTCAGACACTACTCTCAGAAGAGAAGATCGAAGAAATTGTCGACCGTACCCGACACGCTGGCACCGAGATCGTGCAACTTTTGGGGCACGGCAGCGCCTACATCAGCCCCGCTTCTGCAATCATGGAGATGGTTGAGGCCTACCTCTATGACAAGAAACGGCTGATCTCCTCCTCTGTGTTGTGTGAGGGGGAATATGGAATCGATGACTGTTTTATCGGCGTACCCTGCGTGATTGGCTCTGGTGGTATGGAGCGGATTGTGGAGATGGAGTTGACCGAGGGCGAGCAGACGCAGCTACAGCATAATTACGAGATTTTGCAGGAAAATCTGGAAAAACTAGAGTAATAGAAGGGCATCCAACCCATGATTGCCTACAACTATAGCGCTCTCTTTCTGAAAAAATATTGCCCACTCTGGTTGAGGCCCGACTCAACCTTAGGTAATTTTGGTTTTTCCTCCGCTTGTCTAGGCAAGAGATCCGTTTTCCCCATCTTTGACTCAAGATTACCCGAACGGGTACGCACCATACTGATCTCTCCACCTTCCCCAACTGAGGTCTTTTTTCGGTAGGTCGTGATCTTTTTGGGGCTGCCCCCTTTTAGGTAATGATGCTGTGGTTTGGTTTTAGCAAGTACCACCGGAGCCGTTGGCAGCACAATATCAGAAAGTCCCTTCAACTTCTTTGGCTGTAACTCTTCGGCAATAGCAGGCTTCTCCGACACCATGGTATCAACCACTGCTGTAGGCGGCTCCAACTCTATTTCAATGGGATTCTCTTTCAAATAAGAGACCACATTCAGTGCAAATCCTGCAATTGAGAGAAAATCCATCATCTACTCCTGAAATTACTTAACCTTTAAACAGCCCAAACAGGTCACTGATAAACGGGGGAATACCCTGTTCAACCAGCTGCTGCTCATGCCTCTGTTCTACTTGCCTCTGCTGAACACACTGTTCAACATCATCTATCGGCAGTTCCAATGCCATCTCCAGTGTTACTTCATACACATCTTCCGCAATTGGCTGTACTGAAACCACCTTCGCCCCTCGAATCAGGGCATCCACCTCAACCCGAAGGCGGTCACTCTTGACCGTCATCGCTGAGACCGTAGTCGATCCTGTAATTCGGAACCCATACACCTGCTCTGCCATGGTGCGATAGGCATCCAGCTTGGCGGTGCGAATCGCCAACAGCTGGTTCTGCCCCTCTGTCGCCCATGACTCTGCCGAGGTTCCAAAACCTACCGCACGAAAGCGCTGTAGCGCTGTCTCTGTTGGCCCATCACTACACCCTCTGCTCGACCCATCTGCCGATAACCCCAACAACGGGATCAGCAACATGGCCTTCACTATTTTCATCCACTGTCCAAAAAATGACGTTTTATAACTTACCCCTGATATAGCAAATAGTACGCCAGAAACAGAAAAGCCGTGATCTGTTCCAAACAGATCACGGCTTTTTGAGGGGTTCCTTATGGGGTTTGTTAAATCACCTTAGAGAAACGCTGTTCACTCTTTTCACGCAGGTAGCGGTCAAACACCATACAGACATTACGGATCAGCAGACGACCCGCTGTGGCTACGGTGACACTCTCCTCATCCATAGTCACCAGCCCATCCTCCACCATCACCTTCAGCTCTTCCAACTCAGTGGCAAAGTAGTCACTGAAGACGATGTCGTTACGCTGCTCGATATCGCTGAATTTGAGGCGGAAGTTACAGATCAGCTCGGTGATCACATCACGACGCAGGATATCATCGGCGTCCAGCTCCACCCCACGGAAGACGGACAGATCACCCCCATCAATCGACGCGTAGTACTCCTCCGTGGTTTTGAGGTTTTGTGAGTAGGTATTCCCCACCACCCCAATCGAGGTGACCCCGATCCCGATCAGATCACAATCGCGATGGGTGGAGTAGCCTTGGAAGTTACGGTAGAGAGTCCCCTCTCGCTGCGCCACTGCAAGCTCATCATCCGGCAGCGCAAAGTGGTCCATACCAATATAGAGATAACCCGCCTCAGAGAGCTGTTGGTTGGTGCGCTGTAGAATCTCCAATTTTTGATCTGGAGTGGGCAGATGGGACTCATCGATTCGACGCTGTGGTTTAAACAGGGTCGGTAGATGGGCGTAGTTGAAGACGGAGAGGCGGTTGGGGCGCACTTCTAGCACCTTATCCACGGTCTTCTGGAAGCTATCTGCGGTCTGGTGAGGCAGGCCGTAGATCAGGTCGACACTCACCGACTTAAAGCCACTCTCTCGCGCTGCGTGGAGTACAGAGAAGGTCTCCTCCTCTGACTGGATGCGGTTGACCGCCTTCTGCACCACTGGATCAAAATCTTGCAGCCCCAAGCTCATACGGTTGAAGCCCAACTCACGCAGCAGCGCTACCGTCTCCGGGGTCGCTTCACGCGGATCGATCTCAATCGAGTACTCCCCTTCGTCATCATCACGCAGGGTAAAGTGTTTGCGGGTGGTATCCATCAGACGACGGATCTCATCATGGTTGAGGAAGGTTGGCGTACCACCCCCCCAGTGGAGCTGCTCTACCACGCGAGAGCGGTCAAATAGCGCTCCCTGCAGCTCCAGCTCTTTGGCTACCCGATCCAGATAGGGGGGCGACTTACTGCGATCTTTGGTGGCGATTTTGTTACAACCACAGTAGAAACAGACCGTGTCACAGAAGGGAATATGAAAATAGAGGGAGAGCGGACGCAGTGGGTCTTCCTGGTTGGTGCGTGCCACCACCGCCTTATACTCTTCAGGACCAAAGCCATCATGAAACTGCACCGCAGTCGGGTAGGAGGTGTAACGTGGCCCCGCCTTGTCGTAACGGCGGATCAACTCCATATCAAAGGTCAGTATCTGCTCCATCTCTCCTCCAGTTGCTGACATCACTCTACCCCGTGCTGGTGCGCATGGTTGATCACCTGCAACAGATATTTAAAGGGGATAAAGGCCAACGGAAGTGGCTCAATGATCGCCATAAACTCCAGCGGTGGACCACCAAACTGGTGTGTTCCCGCTTCAACCTCAACCTTCAGCTTTTTCAACTCGGCCTCCAGTGGTTCAATCAGGTTGGTTGACTGCTGCATATAGTCGCCATCAAACTCAATCGAGTACTTTAGCTCATCGACCTCAATCAGCGCCTCTTCAATCTGTCGCTTAAACTCATCCAAACTCTTCAGTTGGACGACCATTTCACCATTTCCCGTGTTATACATAATGCTCTATTCTCTTGCTCTATCTTGCTCTATCTCTTAATGCGCCGCTCCTGCTCCTTGCGGAACAGCGACTGATGCGTACTCAGGGTGGCGCGATCGATCACGAAAACACCGTGTCCGCCCCGCTCAAACTCAACCCAACTCCATGGAACCTCTGGGAACAGCTGCTCTAACGCCATACCACTGTTGCCTACTTCACAGATCAATACGCCCTCCTCTTCTAGGTGCGCATCCGCTTCCAGCAGAATCTGTACCACCAGATCCAGCCCATCCTCCCCCGCCTCCAAACCCATGCGTGGTTCGGCGTGGTACTCCTGCGGCATATTGTCCAGATCCTCACGATCTACATAAGGGGGGTTGGTGACGATCAGGTTATAGCGTTTGCCATTCAGCGCAGAGAACAGATTAGAGTGGATCAGCTGCACCTGCTCTTCCATCTCATACCGCTCGACATTGACCTGAGCCACCGCCAGCGCATCCTCAGAGAGGTCTACCGCATCCACCTCCGCTTCAGGGAAGTAGGCCGCAGAGGCAATGGCAATACAGGCGCTGCCACAACCGATCTCCAAGATGGAGTGGAGTCCATCAGGGTCTACCCAAGGTGCATAGTGCTGCTCAATCAACTCAGCAATTGGCGAACGCGGCACCAGCACCCGATCATCGACATAGAAGCTCATCCCCGCAAAGGTCGCCTCTTTAATCAGATAGGGCAACGGTATACGCTGCTTAACCCGCTTGTTAAATTTATCTGCCAAACAGTGACGCTCAGCCGGTAACAGCTTTCCCGTCAGCAGACGGTCAGGAGAGTCGAGCGGCAGACAGAGGTTACGCAGTACCAGCCGTATCGACTCATCGACAGCGTTATCCGTGCCGTGCCCAAAGTAGAGTTGCCCCTCCTTTTCTGCACGTGCCATAACAGACGCACCCCAGCGGATAAAATCCGTTGGGGTGGTTAGGGTCTCTTCGAGTGCTGCTGGATCGATCAAGATTGGGCTTCCTGCTCCTTGATCTGTTGACGCACATCCTCCATATCCAGCTCTTGCGCCTTGGCTACCAGCTCTTTCAGCCCCTCGGCAGGCACCATGCCCGCCTGCGAGAAGATCACAATCTGCTCACGGAAGATCATCAAGGTAGGGATAGAACGGATCTGGAAGTGTGCCGCCAGCTCCTGCTCATCTTCGGTATTGACCTTGGCAAAGACCACATCCTCAATCTCCTCAGAGACCGCATCATAGATAGGCGCAAAGCTTTTACAAGGGCCACACCAAGGTGCCCAGAAATCGACCACTACAATATTATTATCATTAATGGTCGCTTCAAAATTGCCGCCATCTAACTCGACTACGCTCATAACCGTTGCTCCTTTTCTGTCCGTAATAATTCGCCTATTCTAACATCCTCTTCTTCTTATGCCGAGAGGTAGTAGAAGACAAAACGCCCATTCTCCATATCAATCTTCAACTCAGCGCCATGATTGATGCCGAAGTCGACATAACCGGGAATTGCACTATCCTCATGACATTCAGAGGCGTGCTGTGGTGATTCAAAGTCACGATCTCGGTCATACCAAGAGAGCAGCATCACCATATCTAGGCGACGCTCTGCCTCCGCATCCGCGATTGCCTTGGCGGCGTCAAAGTTAGCCAAAGGCTCTACTGGATGCATCTCTATCGTCGGTGGCTCCTGCAGCGGTGCGCGGGGTGTTGCAGGGCAATTTTCAGTTTTCATCTCTTCTATCTCTCCATGAAATGCGGAGGGGAGTAGCCTCCAAGGTACCATCTTTGCCACCAGCGGCAACAGCAGTGCGCCGCCGGGCAGCATAAAGATCCCAAAGGCGGGAACCGTACGCGCCACATCCTTGGCCTGTTCAATCGCCTCCTGTCGCTCCTGTTCGCTGGTCTGTTGCCCCAGCGAGAGCTTACGCAGGGTATTGAGCATCTCCCCCGTCTGCTGAATCTCCATCCAGCTCTTCAGACTCACATCACGAAAGATCTCAACCACCGCCTGCGGGTCTCGAATCTTCTCCGCAGTGACCCGCAACACCTCACGGGTCTTGGTGATAATTTTAATCTCACTTAACATCGCTTACTTCTTTTTCGGCCGGAAGATTTTAATACTCTCTGACTCAAGGAATGGCCCCTCAATCAGATCCACGCAGTAAGGGATCGCTGGGAACAGCTCATCCAGTGTCTCGGCAATCGCGGAAGGTTTACCCGGTAGATTAACCATTAGCGTGTTGCCTCGAATTCCCGCCGTCTGCCGTGAAAGAATCGCTGTAGGCACATACTTGAGGGAGATCTGACGCATCAACTCACCAAAGCCAGGCATCATCTTCTGGCACACCGCCTCAGTCGCCTCTGGAGTCACATCCCGTAGTGCCGGTCCAGTGCCTCCAGTGGTCACAATCAAGCAACACCCCTCTTTATCAGCAAGTTCGCTAAGCGTCTCCTCGATCACCGGCTGATCATCCGAGATCACCCGCGCCACCGGCTCCCACGGGGAGGAGAGGTGCTTTTCAAACCACTCCCGCAGTGCCGGCCCGCCCAAATCCTCATACTCCCCTCTACTGGCCCGATCCGAGACCGTGACAATGCCAATTTTTGCTGTTTCCGTCATCCTGTTCACCCTGTCGTCCGTTACAATGGTGCGGACAATACCGCCTTGAAAAGTGAAAAACCACCCCCACCTCTTGCTAATGGTCACAGGATTGGTGGCAATAACAGATACTAACAATGGATAAAACACGGACAGAACACAAATTATGAGTAACTCTTTTGATGATGAGATGGAGATTGTCGATGGCGATCTGGGTGCTGAAGTAGAGGTAGAGATTGAACTCTCCCCCTCCTCAGATCTGGCACTCCCCTCTGAAAACCTCCCCAAAGAGCTCTATCTGCTCCCCCTCTCTGAGCGCCCCTTCTTTCCCGCACAGACCCAGCCACTATTGATGAATGGCGAACCGTGGATGGAGACCGTGCGCAAGATCGGTAAGACCGACAAACATATGGTCGGTCTATTTATGACCCAACCCCACGAGTCTGACTTTGCTGACCCCGATGACTATCTGGAGATCGGCACCGTGGCACGTATGCACCACCCGATGAAACAGGAGGGGAAGATCCAGTTTATCGCCGAGGGGATGCAACGCGCCCGTATTGTGCGCTGGATCTCCGAGACTCCACCCTATCGCGTTGAAGTGGAGTATCTGAAGCAGACCAGCCCCGGCAAGAAGAGTGAGACCAAGGCGTATGCGATGGCGATCATCAACACCCTGCGTGAGCTGATCCCGTTAAACCCACTCTATGGGGAGGAGTTGCGCTTCTTCCTCGACCGCTTCAGCCCCAACGAACCCTCCGCACTGACCGATTTCGCCGCCAGCCTCACCACTGCCACCCCAGAAGAGCTGCAGAAGGTACTGGAGACACTCAACATCCGCCGCCGCATGCAGCAGGTGCTACAGCTACTGAAGAAAGATCTGGAAGTCGCCAAACTACAGAACAAGATCCGCGACAACGTCGAGGACAAGATGGACGAGCAGCAGCGCCGCTTCTTCCTCAAGGAGCAGCTCAAGGTTATTCAGAAAGAGCTGGGGATCGCCAAGGATGACCGCACCGCCGATCGCGACCGCTTTGTAGAGCGCATGGAGAAGCTCACCATCCCCGAAGCGGCGATGAAGAAGATCGACGAAGAGCTGGAGAAGCTGGGGATGCTGGAGACCGGCTCCCCAGAGTATGCCGTTACCCGTAACTATCTCGACCAGATCACCGCACTGCCGTGGGGCATTCACTCCAAAGACAAACTCGACCTACGCCGTGCCCGCAAAGTTCTCGACCGCGACCACGACAGCCTAGAAGATGTGAAGGACCGTATTATCGAGTTCCTCGCCGTGGGTAAACTGCGTGGTGAGGTCAACGGCTCTATCCTGTTGCTGGTGGGGCCTCCCGGCGTGGGCAAGACCTCCATCGGAAAATCGGTAGCTGATGCACTGGGGCGCAAATTCTATCGCCTCTCAGTCGGCGGTATGCGCGACGAGGCGGAGATTAAAGGGCATCGCCGCACCTATATTGGCGCGATGCCGGGCAAGTTTATTCAGGCGATCCGAGAGTCTGAGACCCAGAACCCCATCATCATGTTGGATGAGATCGACAAGATTGGGGCCTCCTACCATGGTGATCCCGCCTCAGCTCTGCTGGAGGTGCTGGACCCAGAGCAGAATGTAGAGTTCCTCGACCACTATCTAGATGCCCGTTTCGACCTCTCTAAGGTACTGTTTATCTGTACCGCCAACCAGCTCGACACCATCCCCAGCCCTCTACTGGACCGTATGGAGACCATTCGGCTCTCTGGCTACATCACCCAAGAGAAGGTACAGATCGCCAAAAACCACCTCTGGAAGCGCCAAATGGAGCGTAGCGGCCTGAAGTTAAGCCAGATCAAGATCAGCGATGCCGCCCTTCGCGCAGTAATCGATGGCTATGCCCGTGAGTCCGGTGTGCGTAACCTAGAGAAGCAGCTGGGGCGCATCATTCGCAAGATTGCGGTGAAGATCGTCAACGGCAAAAAGGGGCCGTTCAAGGTCAACATCAAAGATATCACCGAATTCCTCGGTCAACCGATTTTCACCAGCGAGAAGCCCTACCGTGGCGTTGGTGTGGTTACCGGGCTGGCATGGACCGCCATGGGCGGCGAGACCCTCACCATTGAGGCAACCAAGGTCCACACCGATAGCCGTGGCTTCAAGTTAACGGGACAACTGGGCGATGTAATGCAGGAGTCTGCCTCCATCTCCTACAGCTACATCTCCTCCCATCTAGAGAAGTACGGTGCCAAAGCCGACTACTTTGAAAACAGCCATATTCATCTTCATGTACCGGATGGTGCCACCCCCAAAGATGGCCCCAGCGCAGGTATTACCATAGGTATTGCCCTGCTCTCACTGGCACGCAAGCGCAAAATCAACCGCGCACTGGCGATGACCGGGGAGCTGACCCTAACCGGAAGAGTGCTGCCGATTGGGGGGCTACGTGAAAAAACCATCGCCGCCCGCCGCCAAAACATCAAAGAGCTGATTTTCCCAGCCGAAAATGAGAAGGACTTTAAAGAGCTACCGGACTACATTCGAGAGGGCATCAAACCCCACTTTGTTGACCATTTCGACCAAGTCGCTACTATTGTATTTGGGTAACCTATTCCGAGGAGGAGTCACACCATGTCAACAATCCAGATCAATCACAAGCCATCACAAGTCGAGCTAGATGCCAATGGCGTCTGTCAATGGGCGATCTGGAGCAAAGAACCCTCGACCTTCCCTTGGCACTATGAGTGTGAAGAGACCTGCTACTTTACTAAGGGGCGGGTTACCGTCACCCCAGAGGGCGGTGAGCCGATAGAGATGAGGGAAGGTGACTTGGTCACCTTCCCAGAGGGGATGACCTGCAGTTGGGAGATCCACGAAGCGGTAGAGAAGCACTACCGTTTTTGCTGACCAACCATCAGCCTGTCAGTCGATCTCCTGACTTTTCAGATACTCCTCATAACTGCCGCTGAAGTTGACCAAACCTTGAGGGGTAAGTTCAATAATACGGGTCGCCAGTGAAGAGACAAATTCGCGGTCATGGCTGACGAAAAGCAGGGTTCCGGGGTAGTTCTCCAGCGCACTGTTGAGTGACTCAATCGACTCCATATCAAGGTGGTTGGTCGGCTCATCCATCACCAGCACATTGGGTTTGTGCATCATGATTTTTCCAAAAATCATCCGCCCCTGCTCTCCACCCGAGATAACACTCACATTTTTCTCGATATCATGCTGAGAGAAGAGCAGTCGCCCAAGATAGCCACGTATCACCTGCTCATCATCGCCCTTCTGTTTCCACTGGCTCATCCACTCAAATAGGTTCATCTCCTGCTCAAACTCGTAGGCATGATCCTGTGCGTAGTAGCCAACATTGACATTCTCTGACCACTTCACGGTGCCGCTGTCGGGGTTAGCCCCACCATGCTCAATCCCCAACAGGGTACGTAGCAGGGTGGTCTTGCCAATGCCGTTGGGGCCAATAATGGCGATACGCTCCCCCACCTCAACCAACATATCCAAACCGCTAAACAGGGTCTCTCCATCGTACCCCTTACTGACCCCCTCCACATGCAGCGCATTACGAAACAGTTTCTTCTTCTGCTCAAAACGGATAAAGGGGTTTTGCCGGCTCGAGGGTTTAATCTCATCCAGTTTGATTTTATCGAGCTGTTTGGCCCGAGAGGTAGCCTGCTTGGCCTTGGATGCATTGGCAGAGAAGCGGCTGACAAAGGTCTGCAACTCAGCCATCTGTGCCTTCTTCTTGGCGTTGTTGTTGAGCATCTGATCACGCACCTGAGTGGAGGCGATCATGTACTCATCATAGTTTCCTGGATAGACCCGCAGCTCACCAAAATCAAGGTCTGCCATATGAGTGCAGACGCTATTGAGGAAGTGACGATCATGGGAGATGATCACCATGGTGGAGTTACGCTCGCTGATGATGTTCTCCAGCCAGCGAATCGTATTGATATCGAGGTTATTGGTGGGCTCGTCAAGCAGCAGGATATCAGGATCAGAGAAGAGCGCCTGTGCCAGCAGTACACGCAGTTTCCAACCCGGAGCTACCGCACTCATCGGACCGTCATGCTGCTCTACAGGGATCTCCAGCCCCAACAACAACTCACCCGCGCGTGACTCTGCCGTGTAGCCATCCATCTCAGCAAAGAGAACCTCTAGGTCTGCAACCTTCATCCCCTCCTCTTCACTCATCTCTGGCAAGCCATAGATGCGATCACGCTCACGCTTGATCTCCCACAACTCTTCGTGCCCCATAATGACGGTATCGATAACCGTAAACTCTTCATAGGCGAACTGGTCCTGTCGCAGCTTACCCAGTCGCTCATGGGGGTCGAGCATCACATTTCCAGCCGTGGGGACAAGATCCCCACCGAGGATCTTCATAAAGGTCGATTTACCACAACCATTGGCACCAATCAGGCCGAAGCGGTTGCCATTGCCGAATTTGACTGAGATGTTTTCAAACAGGGGCTTGGCCCCAAATTGCATAGTAATATTGGCTGTAGAGATCACAAGATATTCCAGAAAGATTGAACGCTATGGTGAATTAACTGTTTTTCGGCTCAACGCTAAAACGTCAGACCGCACAGCCGCCCATTATCGCATACCTGAGATCTTTTGATCTCCCTCTAGGCATTCAAATCAGCCGCTCTCAATTATGGCCCTGTTTTTGGCTCCTTCCCCATTTGAGGGGGAAGGTTGGGATGGGGGTGGGATGCATAATCAAGCACTTAACCCCCCATCCTAGCCCTCCCCCTGACAGGAGGAGGGGACTTAAAAACCATAATGAGAATTGCTGCATTCAAATTGTGATTTTTAGGGATTTGCAGTTGCTTCTCTGTGCTCAGACAAGCTCCCAGTAATGACTCTATTTAGAGATGAGGCTGCGGAGGTGGTTGATGGTCTGCACGTAAAGTTCCTCCCCCTTTTTACAGTCCATCTGCTCTTTGGTGTTCTGCTCAAAATTCTGATCACGCACAAGTGACTCAGCCGCCCTTACAACCCGATTTGAAAGGCTGCTTCGGACATTCTCTGGAAGCTTCAACGATTGAGTGTAAGCCCCATATGTCATACTGAGGTTTCCTACCGGAAGCTCACAGCCAAGAACAAAATCCATAGCAACCAATTGGCCCAAATGGTTTGCAAACTTCTCCATTGACTCCTGCATCTCAAGAGCGGCTTCCTTCTGTTCTTTTGAGTAGTTTTTTGGTTCTGCTACAACAGCAGTAGAGGTGAGGACTAGGGATAGGGTTAATAGTAAGTGCTTCATTGGGAGGGTACCGTAGATCTGTAGTGTAACTATTTTACTACATCTATTCGCCAAGTTGAGGAAGTGAGTACAGGGCTAAGGAACCTGCTAAGGGTGTCTCTAAGACAGCACTCTATCAAACTCAGTCAGCAAAACTTTGGTGAGTGCTGGTACCTCATCCACACGCTCTTCATCAATAGCAAACTGAAGAGCCTCCGCCATCTGGGATAATTCAGGGTAACCGAAGGAGACTGCGCTACCTTTAACTCTGTGAGCTACGGCTCTTACATCACTCCACACTTTATTTGAGAATGCCTCTGTAAGCTTATCCCTACTCTCAACCACGCCCTCTCTAAAGATTGCCATCAACTCATCATCGACCTCCTCCTCTGCCTGGGACGGTGGCTCAACGATTTTTTCCTGCCGTTGAAGTAGATGTTGTTTAAGTTCTCTTCTCAGCTCTGTTTTATCGATAGGTTTTCCTAAGAAGCCATCACAACCCGCCTCATTGAAGGCATCTCGGTGTTTTTGCATCACGTTTGCGGTCAGCGCAATGATGGGGAGGGTATGGCCCTGTTGACGCAGGGTACGGGTTGCCTCAATACCATCCATGACCGGCATCTGCATATCCATCAGGATCAGATCAAAATGGTTCTGGTTCACCTGATCAACAGCCTGCTGACCATCCACCACCGCGGTAACGGTCAAGCCAACAGACTCAAGGATACGTCGTTCAAGCAGTTGAAGCTCTGGGGTATCTTCAGCAATCAGTATATGGCCGCTTAACTGCTCATCTAGCAGAGACTCATTCGCATCCTCTTGTTGATCTCGTACAAAGATATCACTGGGCTGATAGGGAATCATCAACTCAAAAACAGAGCCAACCCCCTCTTCACTGGATACATCGATCTCTCCCCCCATCAGCTCGGCCAAGTTTATTGAGATAAAGAGACCCAGTCCACTTCCACCAAATCGGCGCCCAATAGAGCTATCGGCCTGCTCAAAACGGGTAAAGAGTCGGCTCATCACCTCTGGAGACATTCCAATCCCCTCGTCTTCAACCCGAAACTTAAGCTTTCCATCCGCTACTCTCGTAGTTACAGTGATACACCCTGTATCGGTAAATTTAATCGCATTACTCACTAGGTTGATCAAAATCTGCGCAATACGACTCGCATCTCCCATTAACAGCCGAGACTCCTGGTTGTTTTGCGTCACAATCCACTTCAGCCCTGCATCCTGAACACGCACAGAGAGCATACTTTGTAAATCTGCCAGAAGAGCTGCAAGGTTATAGGGTGCTTCATCAATGGTGAATTTTCCAGACTCAATCTTCGACATATCCAGAATGTCATTCACTAGGGCCAACTGGTTATGTCCTGCACTCTGAATGGCACGTAATACCTGTGAGGCCTCCTTCTGATCACACTCTGCACCGCCGCCGAGCCCTCCATCGATAAGAAATTCACTATTGCCAATAATGGAGGTGAGTGGGGTACGCAACTCATGGCTCATAGAGGCCAAAAACTCATCTTTGGCCTGACTCGCCTTGGTCAGTTCAGCCGTGCGTGTCTCAACCTGCTGTTCCAGCTCTTGATTGAAGGCATTCAAAGAAGCTCTGTTTCTCTCAATCAAGTTGGCAGAGTAATCCATCGCCTCCTCTAGAGTTAGCAGCTCATTGCCCGCCCCAGATGAGACGAAAGAGCTCCCCTCTCCCCCCATATGCTCCGCTTTATAGACCAGTTGCCTGATCTGGTTGGTGAAACGGGTTGTAAATATTCCGATAATCAACAGCACAAAGAGTGCAACAGAGGGAAGAATAAACCGGTAAATTCTCTTCTCGGTCTCTTGCACCTCGACAAAGTAGCGCTCTGGGTCTACCGAAACAATAAACGTCAGGCGCTGTCCCGGCAGCTCAACCTCTTCAGAGAAGTTTAGAAACCCCTCCCTCTCTTCACAACGCTGTTGATGAGAGGAGCTGAACAGTAGATTCCCACCATCCGATACCACACAAGCAGTCCCGATCTCAGCCATTACAAGATGCTGAAAGCGCTTCTGAAAAAATTCAGCGTGCAGATAGAAACGTAACACCCCCTGGTTTTTTCCACTGGAGATCTCTACCGGAACCCACCAAATCAGATCACTGTGGTCGTGATCGTTATCATGAGTAATAGCATGTTCTAAGCTGGCATCAACATGCGACTCTCTGATCACGGTTTTTCCATCACGTTGAGCCAATATCTCAACCACCTCTGGCTCTTGAGAACGATCAGAGAGGTTCCTACTGATCTCTGATTCAGAGACATGCAACTGTTCAGCCCCTTGCAAATTGAGATAGGTAATCTCACTAACCCCATTGCCTTGTTGAATCCAGTCGTAGAAGTAGAGCTCCAGTCGACGGAGTTCTTTCTTGACCGCTATCTCATTCATAATTAACTGGTTGTAACGCATATTTCTGAACGAGGGGAGCCTAGAGGCCTCCTCAAAACGCTGTGTTATATTGGTAAAGCTACGCTTTACCTCATTCACTCGCTGCTGCGCATCAATTTGAAATTGGTGCATGAGCTGCCGCTCCATCGCCAACTCGGTGTTTTGGAAAATCATCCAAGTAATGAGCGAGAGAGAGAGAGAGTATCCCTCCCCCCCCTAAGTAGAGTAGAAACCGAAACCGAATCGACACAACTATTGAGCCTGGGCTTTCCAGTCCGCTCTCACTTCATCCAACAGCTGAAGGTAGAGGTTTTTACGGGGCATGTGATCCCATAACAGCATTCGGTCGAAGTAGTCCGGCTCATTCAGGTGCAGCTCTATAATCTGTTCTCGGCTCAACAGCGGGAGCGTCTCTATGTTGGCGGGAGAGAGCCCGGTTATCTCGGCCATCTCCTTCTGGATCTCTGGACTGATCTGATGGTTGATGTATTGGTGAGCAATAACCTCATGTCGATGCACTCCATCTTTCCCGGTAGGCTCTTTCTCATAACCACTATGGCCCCGATCCGAAGCAATCATATAACTGTCGAACATCCCTACAGCCCCCTCTTTGGGGATGATCATCTTGAAGTTTTTGCCTTTGGCCTTGAGTTGGGCAGAAGGGTCATACCAGCCATTAAAGGCGACAACCTCTCCCTGCAGGGCGAGCTTGATCTCATCACCACCGCCCGCATAATAGGTAGCAGCCTGTCTGTTAAATTCCAGCAGCTTATCTTTGACCTGCTTCAGTTGAGGACGAGTCAGGTTGTAGACATTACTGTATCCCAATGAGAGTGCCGTGGTTCAGACCATGGAGATGTCATCCCACATCGAGACTTTCCCTTTATACTCTGGGTTCCAGAGCGCATTCCAGCTTGTAGGTGCAGTGACCAGATCTTGGTCATACATTAAGCCCGTTGGTCCCCAAGCCCAAGGCACCGCATAGACTTTGCTGTCAAACTGACTCCACTCCGAGTACTGGAGGCTGTCGTGCAGGTTGTTGTAGTGGGGGACTCTGGAGAGATCAATGGGGTTCACCAACCCCATGTTCCACAAAATCTCAATCCCCTCATTGGAGATCAGATAGACATCGACATGCTCTTCTGACTCTGCAATCGTCAGAATCTCATCCAGCGTACTTAGTGGGGCAAACTCAATCTTTACTCCGGTCCTCTCTTCAAAGCTGCGAAAACCGATGGTCTTGTTGGGGTGCTCTGGGTCACGATAGACATCCCAACCGGCAACCTTGATCACACTCTCTTCTGCTGCGACAGTCAATGACGGTACCAGTACCGTGAGCAGCAGGGTAAACAGCCACAAAATGTTAGATCGATGGGACACTCTTTCCTCTCCCTGTTATCCAAATAGTTGCGGTATATAGTACCAATAACGGAGGCCGTTACTGATCAATACCTCTCATTATTTTCTGCCAAAATCAGGCGTTCCTAAATTGGGTACAAGCATATACCGTACCTAATATAGGTGCAAATGATAAAGACAATAACAGCAGAAAAGTACCTAGGTCTGCTCTCTTGGCTTAAAGCCGAAAGAGAGGCAAAAGGGGTATCAATGAGACAACTTGCAGCTAAGATTAACCAACCTCACTCTTTCATCAACAAAATTGAGAGCGGTGAACGAAGATTGGATGTTTACGAATACGTTCAGTACTGTGCAGCATTAAAGATTGATCCATCACAAGGCCTTCATCTGCTCAAGTAACTAACTCAGGTAACCATGCAGCCAATTTTACCCCTGAAATTCAGCAGTAGACTCTCTAATAGAGACACCCGTTAGATAGAGGCTACCCTTCTTCTTGAGGTAGAATAGCCAGCCCTACGAGAGTGCACCGACCTCTGTTGATATCTCTCGTTTCACCTTTAGTTCAGAATATCCTCCATGAGCCTCCTCCAACTACAAGATATCCAACTCGCCTATGGCGATCTTCCACTGCTCGACCACGCCAACTTGGTCATCGAAAAGGGGGAGCGACTCTGCTTGGTCGGGCGTAATGGCACCGGAAAGTCCACTCTACTGAAGGTAATTGCCGGAGAGGCGATCCCCGAGGATGGCAAGATCGAGCGCGGCAACACCCGCATCTCCCGCCTTAAGCAGGAGGTTCCTAAAGGGACGCATGGCACCATCTATGATGTAACCGCCGAAGGGGTGGGCGAGATTGGCACCTTGATTGCTGATTACCACCACCTCATCCTGCAGATGGCAACCGACCACAGCGATGCCATCATGAACAAGATGGCTGCAGTACAACAGAAGATTGAGGCCGCCGATGGCTGGTCCATTCAACAACAGATTGAGACCACCCTATCGAAGATGGGGCTGGAGCCAGAGGAGGAGTTCTCCAGCCTCTCTGGAGGGATGAAGCGCCGCGTACTGCTGGCACAGGCACTGGTGCAGAGCCCTGACCTCCTGCTATTGGATGAGCCCACCAACCACCTCGATATTGAGTCGATTCAATGGTTGGAGGACTTCCTCATCAACAGCCAGACCACCCTACTCTTCATCACCCATGATCGCCAGTTCCTGCGCCGCCTTGCCACCCGCATCATCGAACTGGACCGTGGTATCCTCACCGATTGGCCCGGAAATTATGACAGCTATTTGCAGCTCAAGGAGCAGGCGCTGGAGGAGGAGTCACGCAACAACGCCCTCTTCGACAAAAAGCTGGCTCAGGAGGAGGTGTGGATTCGTCAAGGAATCAAGGCACGTCGCACCCGCAACGAGGGGCGTGTACGTGCACTGAAAAAGTTACGTCAAGAGCGCAGCGAACGCCGTAACCGCAGTGGCAATGTGGTGATGGCGACACAACAGAGTGATGCCTCAGGTAAAAAGGTGATCCGTGCTAAAGAGATCACCCACAGCTATGATGGGCAGAGACTGGTGAATAACCTCTCTCTGAAGATTCAACGTGGGGATCGCATCGGCATCATCGGCCCCAATGGGGTTGGCAAAAGTACCCTGTTGCGCATCCTGCTGGGAGAGACCGAGCCACAACAAGGTTCAGTAGTACACGGTACAAAACTGCAAGTGGCCTATTTCGACCAACTGAGAAATCAGCTCAACGAAGAGCTTAGTGTTCAGGATAACGTTGCCGATGGTAGCGATAACGTAGTCCTCAATGGCCGAAGCAAACACGTCATCAGCTACCTGCAGGATTTTCTCTTCTCCCCACAGCGTGCTCGCAGTCCAGTCAGTACCCTCTCTGGTGGAGAGCGTAACCGTCTTCTGCTGGCCCGCCTCTTCTCCAAACCCGCCAACCTGCTGGTGATGGATGAGCCCACCAATGATCTGGACGTGGAGACGCTGGAGCTACTGGAGGAGCTGCTGCTGGAGTATGAGGGGACACTGCTGCTGGTGAGCCATGACCGCGCCTTCGTCAACAACGTAGTGACCAGCACACTGGTATTTGAGGGTGAGGGCACCATCAATGAATACGTGGGCGGCTATGATGACTGGGTTCGCCAACGCAAGGAAGAGGCCCCCAAAATAGCAACCAGTGCCAACAAGCCCCCACCCACAAGCGTTCAGAAGCCAGCCCAGAAGAAGTTAAGCTACAAAGAGCGACTGGAGCTGGAGGCACTACCCAAAAAGATTGAACAGATGGAGGCCGAACAGGAGCAACTACACCAAAAGCTGGCCGACCCTAGCTTTTATCAGAGTGACGCGGATGCGGTAACCACCACCACAGAGCAGTTGAAAAACCTCGAACAACAGCTAAGTGAGTGCTATGCTCGCTGGGAACAGTTAGAGGAGGCTGAGAATGGGTAGCAGTGAAGAGAGAGTGGATGAACTGGAGAGCCGTCTCGCCTTTCAGGATGAACATATCCAACAGCTCAACGATATCATTACCAAGCTACAGTTAGAGGTGATGACCCTCAATCAACGTATGACGCACTCAGAAATGCGGCTACAGGAGATGACCCCCTCACTGTTAAAGCCACTATCCGAAGAGGCACCACCGCCCCACTATTGAGTGATACACGCTCCCTTTGTTGGAGGAGAGGAGCTTCACTGTAAGAACTTATGCAACCATTTATACAAACTGACCATATAAAACTGGAGGAGAGTTGGAAGCGGGTACTACTACCTGAGTTTGAACAACCCTATATGGTTCAGCTGCGTCAGTTTTTGCTACAGCGAAAACAGCAAGGGGCTACGCTATTCCCACCCACTAGTCAGTGGTTCAACGCCTTTGATCACACCCCATTTGAACAGGTCAAAGTGGTGATTATTGGGCAAGATCCTTACCACAACCCCGGTCAGGCCCACGGGCTCTGCTTTTCTGTGCAACCGGGCGTAAAGGCTCCCCCCTCTCTTATTAACATCTATAAAGAGCTGGAGAGTGATCTGGGAATCCAGAACCAACTGGGGACACTCACCCCATGGGCCGATCAAGGGGTGCTACTACTCAATGCGGTACTCACGGTTGAGGCCAACAGTGCGGGTGCTCACCAAGGCAAAGGGTGGGAACAGTTTACCGATGCTGCAATCGATCATCTTAACCGTGAGCGGGAACACTTGGTATTTATCCTCTGGGGAAGTTATGCTCAGAAAAAGGGGGCACGTATTGATAACCAGCGCCATCACGTAATTCGCTCCCCCCACCCTTCACCACTCTCTGCATACCGTGGGTTCTTCGGTAGCCGTCCCTTCTCTCAGTGTAACGGGTACCTGAGCGAACACAATATCTCCCCAATCAACTGGCAGTTATGAGCCGTTCAGCACTACGTTGGGGGATTCTCAGTGCGGTACTCGCCACGTTGATCTGGTCGTGGAACTTTATCATCGCCCGTAGTTTGATCGACAGTACGCCTCCTGTCACCCTCGCCTTTCTACGTTGGTCGACCGCTATACTGTTGCTGCTTCCCTTTACTTGGCGTTCAGTGCGCCAAAGCTGGCCCTTGGCCCGGTCTAACCTGCGCTATTTACTGATCACCGCACTGTTGGGAGTTACCCTCTTCAATACGCTGATCTACATCGGCAGCCAGACCACCTCTGCTCTGAATCTATCGCTGATCTCCATCACCTTTCCGGTGTTTATTGTGATCTTCTCCGCACTATTCCTAGGAAGGCCCATCACCCTGCGCCGCACGGTTGGGATTGCATGGGTACTGGTTGGTATCCTCTTCCTCACCACCAATGGTGCGCCCATGCAGCTACTGCAACAGCCACTGACTGAGGGAGACCTATGGATGTTGGTGGCTGCCATACTGTTTGCTATCTACAGCATTCTGGTTCGCTACAAGCCGAAGGGGTTGAGTAACCGCGCCTTTCTCAGCTACACCTTTCTACTGGGGTGGACACTATTAACCCCATGGATGATTTGGGAGCAGACACAGGTCCCCTGGCCCGAGATCACCACCACTACCGCAGGTGGAGTTCTCTACCTGGGGCTCTTCACCTCAATTGCCTCTTACTTCTTCTGGACCCACGCAGTAGACCGCATCGGCCCCTCCAATGCAGGGATGATCTACTACACCCTGCCACTGTTTAGTGGAGTTGAGGCGTGGCTGGTATTGGGTGAACCGATCACCCTGATTCATCTACTTAGCGCGGTGGCAATCATCACAGGTATTCTCCTCTCTAGCGAATACCAGCACTCAAACGGCGACACTAAAGAGAACACTAAAGAGAATACTAAAGGCCCACTCTAAACAGATCTACCACGAGGCCGGATCATTAGAGGCCATAGTATTGAGCTGCTCTTGAGCCTGCGCCAATTTGGCATGGGTCTCATCACGACGCCCTGCATCTGCCAGTGGACGATTCGGTCGTTTTGGTGCATCCAAGGCATGACGTAGCACGGTTACCGCCTCTTTATAGCGCCTCTGGTCGATCAAGAAATCCCCATAGAAGTAGTTGGGGTCAATCCCATTTGGGTTAATCTCCAATGCCCTCTTCAGATAAACCTCTGCCTTATCATCATCACCAAACCCGATAGGCCAACCCGGAACTTGGTAGTAGAGGCTACCCAAACTGGTATAGACAGAGCCATTCAATGCATGGGGATTGATCTGCTCTGCCTGCTGTAGTCGCTCTCTCGCCTCTGCTACCAAGGTTAATGCGCTCAGTCCCCCTTTTGCTCCTGCGTAGGTGCTGAGGATAATCCCCTCCCACACCAGTGGCTCTGCATGTTTAGGGTATTGTGTCGTTAGTGCATGAGCCCGCTGGGATAGAATCTCAAAGGCAGCCTCTTGCTCACTCTCTGAGCCTTGATAGAGAATCATCGCCCACTCTCTCTGCAGCTGCTGTACGCTACGCTCCATGGAGTCTGCAGCCAAAACCGATCCCATCACACTGAACATTGCCAGCCCCACTACTATTTTTCTCAACATCTCGATTCTCCTGACTATTTTAGATATCTCTTTGCAATCTGGTTCTGCCCCTTGAGGGCCATATCGACGAGACGTGGAAAGAGGTTGTTAATACGCACAAATAGCTTCTCTGGGAAGCCCAGATAGCGCTCTTTTTTTCCATGCTCCAGTGCACTAATCAATTGCCGTGCAACCTCCTGTGGAGAGTCCATCTCTGTATCTGTAGCCAGACACATCTCCATCATCCGCTCTGAATTAAATGGGGTGGATACCGCTCTTGGGGCAATATAGGTCACCTCAACCCCGGTATCGACCAGCTCTCGCCGTAGCGCTTCACTGAAGCCGCGTAGTGCATACTTGGTACTGGAGTAGGTGGTAAACCAAGCAAATGCGATAGAGCCAAAGATCGACCCCACATTGACAATATTCCCAGACCCTTGCTCTACCATCTCTGGAAGCAGCAGACGACTCAGCTGCATAGGAGCGATCACATTGGACTGAAACAGCTGCTCTGTGGTCTCCAGTGACTCTTCAGAAAACTCAGTAAAACTCATCGCACCAGCAAGATTAATGAGGATATCCACTCCCCCCATAGCACCATGGGCAAACTCAACAATATGTTGTCGCTGCGACTCTACGGATACATCTGCTGAGACAGAAAAAACGCCTCGATCAGAACCATACCCTTCGGACTTAAGGCTCTTTTCCAGAATAGAGAGGCTCACTTGATTTCGCCCGACCAGCAGCACCCATGTCCCTTTAGCCACCAAGGCTTGAGCAACTTCTTGCCCAATCCCTCCGGTTGCTCCAGTCAATATGACTTTTTTTCCACCTAGGTTCATGAGAGGCTCCGAAATATTCCACCATAAAGGCGGTACATCACCTTGGCACAGTGGATGATGGCATTTTGATCTTCAACCAACTCCAAACGGTTCATCAACCGTTCATAAAAATCGACATGCTCAATATCAAGAGAGCCATGTGAACGCAGGTAACTGAACGCCTCTTTGGGTAGCTCCAGTGTTGTCTCTATCGCATCTGCCGCACGCACCGCAAGCTCTACACTGGTCCCCTCCAGTACCAGCACCATACCAAAGAATCCCACTGGATTACGGCGCTGAATCGTATCCCAAGCATAAGAGACCATCAGCTCAGTCTCAATATTAGGGGTACCGTATCGCACCGCCTCTTTGTCTTCACCCAGTGCAGCAATATCATTGAGAATCCACTCTTGATGCCCCATCTCCTCTTCAATGTACTCCCCCACCGCCTCTCGTAGCCACTCCAGACGCTCCGGCAGCTGTGAGCCACACGCCATCAACAGTGGTGTGGTGTGCTTAACGTGATGATAGGCCTGCTTAAGAAAAGAGAGATAGAGTTCCTCACTGAGTTCACCAGCAACGGCCTGATGCAGTAGTGGTATAGAGAGGAAGGCGTTGCGCTCTTGCTCTGTCTCTTGCAACAAGCGTTGGTAAAAGGTACTCATACAACTTCTCCATGAGTCCGTTTTGACTCGATTTTATACTTAGATTGATAGTGCGCTTCAATACGCGCCCCATATTGCGCCCAGATGGCTGCTCTTCGTGGGCGGGCCGTCCCCGTCCATTGACCATTGCCAGTAGTGAAAGCCTCATCAGCCAATATCCAACCCCCCACCTGTGCATAATCAGGCAAGCTACGATTAACCTCGGCCACCCGCTGTGCCACATCAGTACCCGCTGTAGCTACTACCACTGCCAAGTTTGATGGTTTTCCATTGCCAAACAGTGCTGCTTGCAAGATACCCGGCTGGACCACCAGCTCACGCTCTACCCACTCTGGTGCAACATTACGTCCATAGGCGGTGGTCAACAGGCTCTTTTTGCGCCCCTTAAGAGTCAGGAACCCGGCATCATCAAGCGTTCCTAGATCACCCGTAGGCAGGTAGCCTGACTCATCTAGCACAGTGGCATCGCCCCCCAGATAACCATTAAACAGGCTGCCCCGCACCCACACTTCACCATCCTCTGCAATCTTCAGTTCAATATGGGGCAGTGGACGTCCGACACTCCCCACCCTATTCTCATTAGGGGCATTAAAGGCGACTACAGAGGTGGATTCAGAGAGTCCATACCCTTCATAGATGGGAAAGCCCAACTCCAGCGCACATTGCAGCAGGGTTTCAGAGATTGGAGCGCCGCCCACAGCAGCAAAACGCAGGGTATGCCTGACTTCGGTACCCAGATCTGCCAGAGTCACCAATAGCTGAACCATTTGGGGAATCAGGATCGTTGTGGTGGGCTGTTGCCGCTCAAACTGCTGTATAAACTGAGCCGTATCAATACCACTGGCCCCACGCAAGCCGATCTGATTCTGAGGCAGTAACACCACCGTTGCTCCACTCACCAGCGACACATAGAGCCCCCCCACATTTTCTAACAGTGTGGTCAGTGGTAACACGCTCAGGTGACGAT
Source organism: Gammaproteobacteria bacterium (assembly GCA_018648825.1). Classification (GTDB taxonomy): domain Bacteria; phylum Pseudomonadota; class Gammaproteobacteria; genus Thiopontia. Next base: position 123 of record JABGQL010000037.1, on the reverse strand, counting down.
CATCTGCTGTCACAGCGGTACGCAGAGCAATCGAGCGCACCACATCAACAATTGCTTTGGCACCAACACAGACCCCTTTGGGTTCTCCTGTGGTACCAGAGGTATAGGTGATCTTGACTGTAT
>JABGQL010000011.1 GCA_018648825.1 Gammaproteobacteria bacterium | reverse complement strand
GGTACTGTGGTCTACATCACTGCGATGTGGGTATCCGGTATCATGCAGGGCTTGATGTGGCGTGACTATGATGAGTACGGCACACTGAGCTACACCTTTGCAGAGTCTGTAGCGGCGATGGTGCCTTACTACAAGATGCGTGCAATCGGTGGCCTGATCTTCTGGCTTGGCGGCGTTGTGATGTTGTACAACGTGATCATGACTGTTCGCAATGCGAACCGTGAAGCTTAATCTAAGGAGTAGATAACAATGGCTGATAAGATTTATTCAACCAAACTTCAGGATAAGATCGAGCGTAGCGCGATCTTGATGCTGCTCTTTACCATGGTAACGGTATCGGTCGGTGGCTTGGTGGAGATCGTTCCACTGTTCACCATCGATGAGACTATGGAGCATAATGCAAACCCTGAGATCGTCTGGCAGCGTAAGGCTGGTGATACCCTTGAAAGCTGGAAGGCTGGCGATGGTATCCGTCCATACACTGGGCTGGAATTGGCAGGACGTGATGTCTATATCCGTGAGGGGTGTTACCTATGTCACTCGCAGATGATTCGTCCTTTCCGTGATGAGAAGGAGCGTTATGGTCACTACTCATTGGCTTCCGAGTCGATGTATGACCATCCTTTCCAGTGGGGATCCAAGCGTACCGGACCTGATCTGGCTCGTGTCGGTGGTAAGTACTCTGATGAGTGGCACCGCCAACATATGATGGCTCCACGTTCTGTTGTTCCTGAGTCGGTTATGCCGAACTATCCATGGTTAGCTGAGAATATGGTGGATGGCGAAACCGTTGAAGCGAGCATGAAAGTGATGCAGATGATGCCGGGTGTAGGACATGTACCTTATCTCGATTCTGATATTGCTGGTGCAGCGGAGAAGGTTAAGGGCAAAACTGAAATGGATGCGGTGATCGCATACCTTCAGGTGCTCGGAACCATGGCTAAGCTGGATTACAACAAGACCTACCGTAAATAGATATGTCTAACGGTAACGAGACAGGCTACTTCTACACCGACTGGGCGGCACTGACCGTCAACGATTGGGTAGGAATGATCGTGACAATCACCGTCGCAGTGGTGTTAGTTGTAGCCTATCTTTTGGTCTTTAATCCAAAGAACAAAGAGCAGCTGGAATCTCAACGCTACCTGGTCGATGGACCGGAAGGTGAAGAGTTTCTTGTTGAAAACAGTACTGATACGAGTACACACGGAGAAAAAAAATGAGTGAAAATAATCCGTTTCCAAACGAAAGTAATACCGGTCATTTTTGGGATGACTCGCTACGTGAATTGACCAATGATCCTCCCGGCTGGTGGAGAATTGGTTTCCACGCAAGCTGGTTGTGGTGCCTGGTCTATTTTGTCCTCTATCCTGCAATTCCAACGCTGGATGGCTACTCCAAGGGGACCATGGGTTGGACCGCTGTAGGTGAGTATAAAGAGGATTTGGCTTCGATCGATAAGGTGCGTCAGAAGTGGGAGGATAAGATTAATAATCCAAACACCACGGCGGCAATGATCATCGCTGATGACGAACTGCGTAACTACACCGTACGTTCAGCCAAGGTGCTGTTCGGTGACTACTGTTCCGCATGTCACGGTTCTGGTGGTTCCGGTAACTCAGCGATGTCTGCTGATCAATCGGGTTACCCTGTTTTGGCTGATGATGACTGGCTCTACGGTGGTACCATCGAGCAGATCCAGACCACCATCACCAATGGTCGTAAGGGTATTATGCCTAACTACGGTGCACGTCTGAGTGAAGCTGAGATCGCTGATCTGGCCAAACATGTGGTTGCACTGAGTGACGGTAGTGAGCACGCTGCGGGTAAAGAGCTGTTCAACAACCCAACTAAGGGTGGCTGTTTTGCATGTCACGGTATGGATGCCAAGGGTATGGCTGCACTGGGTTCAGCGAACCTGACCGATGCAGTATGGCGCTTTAATGTGGTTGGCAAAGGCGATAACCGTCAGGCTAGTGCTACACATACTATCGCTCATGGTGTAAACAGCGAGCTGATCGATCCAGCGTCTCGTAATGCAGTAATGCCTGCATTCGGACCTCTGGGTAAAGATCTAAGTGCTGGGTCCATCAAGAAGCTGGCGGTCTATGTTCACCAGCTCGGTGGTGGTAAGTAGTTGAGATGATGTTTTCCCTCCACCCTTAATTGGGTGGAGGGGAAGACCTAATTAATGAAGAGGATTTGATTATGGGACTATTTTCAGGACAGGATATGGATCCAGTGCTGCTCGGCTCAATGGCAGCTATTGGGATCTCAGCGGTTGTTGCTATCTATTTGGGGCTTAAGCTTCGCAAGTTGATGAATGAGACACACTCTGAAGATTGATTTTGGTTGGAAGAGTGAAAAAGAGGGGGGCAGTTTACTGTCCCCCTCTTTTTCTATATTGCAGTGAAATTACACAGAAACAGTAAACGCGTAGAATACGCGGTTACTTTGTAACAGAAGGGAATCTATAGCGATGTCAGAACCAGCACAAAACAGCCAAAGCGTTGAAGAGCTTTATGATGAGGGCCAGGAGTGGAAGCTCAACACTGGTGAAGAGACGATCCATGCCAAGCGCATGTCGGGCCGTTTTCGTACCTATAAATGGATGGCAGCCTCTCTCTGGTTACTCTTCTTCTTTGGGCCGTATCTACGCTGGAATGGGCAGCAGGCGGTGTTGTTTGACATCCCCGCACGTCAGTATCATATTTTTGGTATTACCATCTTGCCGCAAGATGTGTGGATGCTGGCGCTACTGTTGCTGTTTTTTGCGATTCTGTTAGCGGTGGTGACCACTATGGTAGGTCGTGCCTACTGTGGCTATTTCTGTTTTCAGACCATCTGGGTTGATATTTTTACCTGGATTGAAGAGAAGCTGGAGGGGGCACCTGCGAAACGTAAGAAGCTGGACAAGGCCCCGTTCTCTGTTGGAAAGCTTTGGGTGAAGAGCAAGAAACATCTGTTCTGGCTGCTCATATCTGCATTTACAGGGTTGAGTTTTGTGGCCTGGTTTACCGATGTATACCAGCTTTGGGTGGACTATCTTACCCTCTCCGCGTCATCGACAGAGTGGGGGACGTTAGCGCTGTTTACCGTGGGTACTTATGTACTGGCGGGGTTTATGCGTGAGCAGGCCTGCCTCTGGCTCTGCCCCTACTCCCGTATTCAGGCGGTCATGCTGGACCGTGAATCACTGATTCCCACCTACGACCTGAATCGGGGCGAGCCTCGTGGTCGATTGAAAAAAGGGCAACAGATAGAGGGTAATGGAGACTGTATCGACTGTAATCAGTGTGTTGCAGTCTGTCCAACCGGAGTTGATATTCGTCATGGATTGGATGAAGGCTGTATCACCTGTGCGCTCTGTATCGATGCCTGTGACTCGGTGATGGACAAGATTGATAAACCTCGTGGGCTGATACGCTATGAGTCGATTGATGCACTGGAGGGGAAAGATGTTCTGCCATTGTTTAAGCGCCCTCGTGTACTGGTCTATATGAGTATTATGGTGCTGGCCTTCGTAGGTATTATCTATGGGCTGATGAATATCTCTGGGTTGGATATTAAGGTGTTGCATGAGCGTCAACCGTTGTTTGTAACCTTGAGTGATGGCTCTGTTCAGAATAAATATGAGTTGAAGATTTTGAATAAGACTCATGATGAACTGCGGGTGATGGTAACCACCGAGGGGCTGGATGGAGTGACGTTGGTGGGTGCTGAGGAGCCTTTCTTGGTGCGCCCTGGTAAGGTGACTCCCTATACGGTCTATCTACGCTTACCACGCCGTCAACTGGAGGAGCCTACCGTGCCGGTCTATTTCAAGTTGGTTGGTGTGGAGAAGCCGGAGTTGAACTCCACGTACGAGAGTATGTTTATAGGGCCACGCTAAATGGCGGGGTCAGTTAAAGTAGTTTGAAGGAGAAAACCATGGGCTTTTTATCTCAATCGAATAAGCAGGCATTTCGCAACCCGTGGGTCGTGGGTTGGCTCCTGTTGCTGCTGGTTGTCTTGGTGGTGAATGGAGGAATGATTATTACCGCATTCAAGACCAGCCCCGGCTTGGTGAAGGATGACTACTATCAACAGGGGCG
>JABGQL010000050.1:7802-28394 GCA_018648825.1 Gammaproteobacteria bacterium | reverse complement strand
CCATTTATTACAACCACTTATAATAGAGGGATGGATCTTGCCGATAGAATCTCTAACACACGGAAATCAAAAGGACTCTCACAGTCTCAGCTGGCCACTATCATTGGTGTCAGCCGAGGTGCATGTGGTCAGTGGGAGACTGGTTACTCAACCCCTAGTAGCCAAAATTTGCGCAAGTTGGCAACAGTGCTTGAAGTTCATTTTGAATGGCTCGCTACTGGACGCGGGAATAACGAAATGAGCTTCAATAAGGTTTCTGAACCTACTTCCCCAGCGTATTCGAACCCACAGGATGAGCCTCTTCCAGGAGAGTTGTTGGCTTTCAACTCTTGGGCCATGCGTCTGCCTGATGAGCATCGGAGCCGCGTATTCAAGGTGTTAACCGATATGCAGGAGCTACACTACGTCTGCACTTCCAGCAAGGATGAGAATAATTAAAAATTGAGCCTATGATTAAGCGTTGCATAAATTCTTACACTCTACCCCCTCCCCAGCCCTCCCCCTGCTTCTTGGGGGAGGGAGCAGACAGGTGAAGGCACTTATGAAACTATTCATAATCTTCTCTTCACACAACAAAATGTTACAAAATTGTTACAAAGCTCTATAATAGGTCGTATGAACCTCGCACAGCGGATTAGACAAGCACGTAAAGAAAAGCAGCTGTCTCAAACACAGCTGGCATCGATATTAGGCGTATCTCGTGGTGCATGCGGTCAGTGGGAAGCGGGAATTTCCTCCCCAAGCAGCAAACGCATGGAGTCATTAGTCAAGTCACTGGGCGTTAATTTTGAGTGGCTGACAACAGGCAGAGGGGAGGCACCTGTCTCTAACGAGATAGCCAACCAACAGCTCTCATCCCAAACAAGTCTAATGCCAGAAGATCTTCAAGCTTTCAATCTCTGGATATTGAAGCTCCCTGAAGATGAGCAGCGTCCTATTTTAAAAATGCTCAATAATATTCAACAAATATGTACACCTGAGGCTCAGTCATGCAAATGATGCCTAAATCCTGTAAGTGAACCCTATATCGATCCTACTACTTTCTGCTACACTAGGAGCCTGTCCGAGAATAGAGAGCCTACTACAAACCCCATAAAAACCATAATCTGAGCTTATCGAACTCGTTAAATAGCGACACTATTCGCCTCACCCAATAAACTCACCTTATTACCATGCCTGTGATTTTCGTTACGGCTTCTATTCTGGGACAAGCTCCTAGCGCATTTAGCTGAAGAACTCTCTTGGTTACGGAGATACCAATTCAGATTCACAGACACCTGAACAGTGCCAAATTGTAAAAATTTAAATCATGCTTAAGACTGCTATTTTTTTGTCTCTTTTTACCATTCAACTATACCCTGCAAGCATGGCTGCCACAGAGCCTGCGACCAAAGGGGACATTCGCATGTTAATGGAGTTGATTCAGGGGGAACAGCGGGTTGCTGAAATGCGCTTTCAACAGATAGAGAAGCGATTTGAACAGATTGATAAGCGATTTGAGCAGGTTGATAAACGTTTTGAGCAAGTCGACAAACGCTTTGAGCAGGTTGATAAACGTTTTGAGTTTATCCAAACCCTGTTGCTGGCACTTTTTGTTGCCAGCCTAGGGAGCCCTTTTCTGGTTGAGCGCTATCGACAACGACGTGACGACCATGAGAGGAAGGTGATTCGTGGAATGGACCGAATGATTACTGCGATGCGTGAGGCTGCGAACTATGACGATAAGATTAAGGAGATTTTATCGTCTGCGCGGTTGCTGTAGAGGTTTGGTAAGTATTCATAGCCTCAACCCCCATCCCAACCTTCCCCCTCAATGGGGGAAGGGGTACAGCCCTGCACCTTGTAGGGCCTGTACCGTTTGCTTAACATCATGCACCCGTACAATTTTGGCTCCGCGCGCCACAGCAACCACTGCTGCGCCGACACTGCCTAATACTCGCTTCTCTACAGGGAGATCTCCCAGCAGTGCACCGATCATTGTTTTTCTAGAGACTCCAACAAGCAGCGGAATCCCCAACGCTTGAAACTGATCTAGGGACTCTAGCAGCTGCAGGTTATGTTCCAGGGTTTTACCAAAACCAAAGCCGGGATCAACCCAGATCTGACTACGCTCTATCCCCGCCAGCTCACAGGCGGCGACTCTTTGCTGTAGAAAACGAACAACCTCTTCTACCACATCGTCATAGTGAGGCTCGTGCTGCATGGTGCGGGGCTGCCCCTGCATGTGCATCAAACAGATGGAAACATTGAGTTGCGCTGCCGCCTCAAGCGCCCCCTCCTCTTGCAGTGCCCGCACATCATTGATGATGGAGGCACCTGCCTGTATGGCAGCATTCATCACGGAAGGTTTACTGGTATCGACAGAGATCAGCACATCACTCTGTTTGCGAATCGCCTCAACCACAGGCACTACACGCTGTAGCTCTTCATCTACTGAGACGGCTGCTGCACCGGGGCGGGTGGACTCACCACCGATATCGATAATCGATGCCCCCTCTTTCACCATGTGCATGGCTTGGGCGACGGCGGCATCTTCTGCGATGAAAGCGCCGCCATCTGAGAAGGAGTCGGGGGTGACGTTAAGAATCCCCATGACTTGAGGAGTGGTTACATCCACTGTTTTTTTGAGCGCATGATCAGGCTTCTACCCCCACCCGCCGCCTAGCTAAGGGCGGGAGTAGCGGGTTAGCTCTGGTTGGCTGGACCGCCAATAGGATCAGGGTCAGTTGAGTCATCTTCATCATTCGCAGCTGAGCTGTTCGTTGTGATGTCGACACTCACACCATCATCATCTTCCTCATCCGAGTCGCTCCAATCTTCCGGTGGACGTGGTGTACGACCCTCCATGATATCTTTGATCTGACCTTGGTCAATGGTCTCATAGCGTATCAAGGCTTCGGCCATACGGTCCAACTTGTCACGGTTCTCGCCCAGAATGGCCGCCGAACGCTCATAGTTCTGATCAATCAGGGAGCGCACCTCTTCATCAATCAGGTGGGAGGTCTCATCAGAGACCTCTTTATGTTTGGTGACAGAGCGACCCAAGAATACCTCACCCTCCTCTTCTGCATAGGAGAGCGGCCCCAGCTTATCGGAGAGCCCCCATTTGGTCACCATATTGCGGGCGATCTGTGTGGCTCGCTCGATATCGTTAGAGGCTCCGGTGGTCACTGCATCAGCACCAAACACCTGCTCCTCTGCGATACGCCCACCAAACAGGCTGGAAATTTGACTCTCCAGACGTTTCTTACTGTGGCTATAACGGTCCTCTTCCGGCAGGAACATGGTGACACCCAGCGCACGACCGCGCGGGATAATGGTTACCTTGTAGACTGGATCATGTTCAGGCACCAAGAGACCAACAATAGCATGGCCCGCTTCATGGAATGCAGTAAGTGATTTTTCTTCATCACTCATCACCATTGAGCGGCGCTCTGCCCCCATCATAATCTTATCTTTTGCCTTCTCAAATTCCGACATATTGACCAAGCGCTTGCCACCCTTGGCAGCAAACAGGGCCGCCTCGTTGACTAGGTTAGCTAGATCTGCACCCGAAAAACCTGGTGTTCCACGTGCCAACAGTTTGGGTTTCACATTCTTTGCAACCGGTACCTTGTTCATGTGTACTTTAAGGATATGTTCACGCCCACGCACATCTGGCAGAGGCACCACCACTTGACGATCAAAACGACCGGGGCGCAGCAGGGCTGGGTCGAGCACATCAGGGCGGTTGGTTGCGGCAATTACGATCACCCCATCATTGGCCTCAAAACCATCCATCTCTACCAACAGCTGGTTCAGGGTCTGCTCACGTTCATCATGACCGCCACCGAGGCCCGCACCACGGTGACGACCTACCGCATCGATCTCATCGATAAAGATGATGCAGGGTGCGCTCTTCTTCGCCTGCTCAAACATGTCACGCACACGCGAGGCACCCACACCGACAAACATCTCTACAAAGTCAGAGCCGGAGATGGTGAAGAATGGCACCTTAGCCTCTCCTGCAATCGCCTTTGCCAACAATGTTTTACCGGTACCGGGAGAGCCGGTCAGCAGTACACCACGCGGAATCTTGCCGCCCAATTTCTGAAACTTACCGGGGTCTTGCAGGAAATCAACCAGTTCAGAGACCTCCTCCTTTGCCTCCTCCACACCCGCCACATCAGCAAAGGTGACCTGTACCTGATCTTCATTTAGTAGACGCGCCTTGCTCTTGCCAAATGACATCGGGCCACCCTTACCGCCCACACCGCCCTGCATCTGGCGCATAAAGAAGACCCAGACCGCAATCAACAACAGCATGGGGAACCAAGAGATAAAGATCTGCATCATCACCCCCTGCTGCTCGGGTGGCTCCGCATTGATGGAGACACCGTTATCAATCAGATCGCCAATCATCCCGCGATCACCCGGGTCATAGGTAGTAAACGGCTGCCCCGAGGTGGTAACCCCTTTCACCACACGCCCCTCGATATCAACACTACTGACACGACCATTACGTACATCAGAGACAAATTGGGAGTACTCCGTCCCTTTTTGAGCCGTAGTACGGGGGCCGAAGCTGTTGAAAACAGACATTAAAACGGTGGCGATAACGGCCCAGAGGAGGATATTTTTGATCATAATATTTGAATTCGTTATTCCGAGTAATTTTGTATACTATACAGGAGAGTCCAGTAAGGAGTCAGTGATGGGGGCGATTATATCGAAATTCAACCATCACCCTTTGAACTTTCTTGCCAATAAATAGAGTTCTCGACTGCGGTCCCGTGAGGCCTTGGGTTTACGGGTAATGACCTGGGCAAAGTCACCTCGAAGAGTCTGCAGTAACTGTTCAAAGCCATCTCCCTGAAACACCTTCATTAGCAGGTCTCCACCCGGCTTCAGAGTTTGGCGCGCGAAATCATGCGCCAACTCCACCAGAAACATCGCCTTGGGGATATCGACCGCACTCATACCACTCATGTTCGGTGCCATATCAGAGAGCACTAGATCCAGCGGCTTACCGCCCACCAACTCCAGCAGCTGCTCCAGTACACTATCTTCCCGAAAATCCCCCTTGAGGAACTCCGCTCCATGGACCGGCTCCATATCCAGAATATCCATCGCTACCACCACACCGCTCTTACCCACCTTCTGCACTGCAATCTGGCTCCATCCTCCGGGGGCCGCCCCTAGGTCAGCCACCCGCAAGCCTGGGCGTAGCAGATGATCTTTCTCATCAATCTCAATCAGCTTATAGGCGGCACGAGAACGATAGCCGTCAACCAGTGAGCGTTTGACATACTCATCATTGAAATGCTCTTGTAACCAGCGACTACTGCTTTTACTTCTTGCCACGACACCCTCTCGAACTTACCATACGCATCCTTTCTTTGTAACTAAGCAGACTATCAATCATGGAACTCAACGGCAAACAGAAACGTCATCTTCGTGGACTCGGACATGAACTACACCCACTGGTAACCATTGCCGGCAAGGGGCTCTCAGAAAGCGTACTGGCAGAGCTGGATCAGACTCTAGAGCACCACGAGCTCATTAAGGTCAAGATCAGCGCCGGAGAGCGCGATGAGAAGAAGGCGCTGATTGCTGAGATGGTCGAGAAAAGCAAAGCGACTCTGGTGCAGACCATCGGTCACACAGCCCTACTCTACCGCAAGGCGCAGCAACCGAAGTTACAGGTCCCAAAAAAGTAGGCCGTTAGCCTACGTAACGCACCTCAACAATCTCAAGATTCCGAGTACCGCCCGGAGTCTTCACCACAGCAACATCCCCCTCCTCCTTGCCGATCATGGCACGAGCGATGGGTGAGCTGACAGAGATCTTCCCCTCTTTGATATCGGACTCATCCTCACCGACAACTTGATAGGTGACCGCCTCACCGCTATCTTCATCCTCTAGATCAACCGTCACTCCAAACACCACCTTGCCATTTTTGGGTAGGGTGGAAACATCAATCTCTTGGGCGTTACTCAGTTTCCCTTCCAGATCTTGAATACGGCCTTCGATAAACCCCTGCTGCTCACGTGCAGCGTGGTACTCCGCATTCTCTTTCAGGTCGCCATGGGCGCGTGCCTCAGAGATATCATCAATGACCTTAGGGCGGTCTACGGCCTTCAGCTGATGTAGCTCATCACGTAGCTTCTCAGCCCCCTTTACGGTGAGTGGGATCTTATTCATTTAGATACTTCCATGCAGATCTTGCAGTCGGTTGACCTCTCGGTCATCCAGCTTGGATAGGGCGAAGGCCATCGCCTGTGCGCCCGCGATAGTGGTGAAGTAGGTCACCTTGTGGTTCAGTGTCTCACGACGGATCGAGTAGGAGTCGGTAATCGCCTGCTTACCATCAGTGGTGTTGATGATCAGGTCAATCTCATCATTCTTGATCTGATCCACAATGTGAGGACGACCCTCCTCCACCTTGTTCACGCGCTGACAAGGTACCGATGCATCATCCAACACCTTAGCTGTACCTCGTGTGGCAACCAACTCAAAACCGGCTTCAGCCAGCGCCTTTGCCACAGGTACCACTGCCGCCTTATCACTCTCGCGCACGCTGATAAAGGCTCTGCCCGAACTGGGTAGCGCCCCTCCAGCCGCAAGCTGTGATTTGGCAAAGGCCTCACCGAAGCTCTTACCTACACCCATCACCTCACCGGTAGATTTCATCTCTGGCCCTAGCAGTGGGTCTACACCGGGGAACTTCACAAAGGGGAATACCGCCTCTTTGACCGAGTAGTGTTTCGGAATAATCTCTTCGGAAATGCCCTGCTGTTTCAGGCTCTGTCCCGCCATACAGCGCGCAGCAATCTTTGCCAACGGGCGACCAATCGCCTTGGAGACGAATGGCACCGTACGCGAGGCGCGTGGATTAACCTCCAACACGTAGATCAGCTCTCCTTGAATGGCGAACTGTACATTCATCAGCCCCAACACCTTCAGCTCCAACGCCATGGCACGGGTCTGTTCCCGCAGACGGTTCTGAATCTCTTCGGTGAGATCATACGGTGGCAATGAACAGGCTGAGTCACCGGAGTGAACGCCCGCCTGCTCGATATGCTGCATGATGCCGCCAATCAATACCTCTTCGCCGTCACAGATCGCATCTACATCCACTTCAACCGCATCATTGAGGAAGCGATCCAGCAGTACTGGGCTCTCATTAGAGACCTGTACCGCCTCGCGGAAGTAGGTCTTGAGACCATCTGCATCATGCACGATCTCCATGGCACGACCACCCAATACATAGGATGGACGCACTACCAGCGGATACCCCACCTCTTCTGCCAGTATTAGTGCCTGATCTTCGGCTCGTGCCGTACGGTTGGGTGGCTGCAACAGCCCCAACTTATTCAGTGCCTGCTGGAAGCGCTCACGGTCTTCCGCCAGATCGATCGCATCCGGTGAGGTACCGATAATCGGCACCCCCGCCTTCTCTAGATCTGCCGCCAGCTTGAGCGGGGTCTGCCCACCATACTGTACGATAACGCCAATCGGCTGCTCTTTATCGACCACCTCCAACACATCTTCCAGTGTCAGTGGCTCAAAATAGAGTCGATCTGAGGTGTCGTAGTCGGTAGAGACGGTCTCTGGGTTACAGTTGACCATAATGGTCTCGTACCCATCCTCACGCATCGCTAGCGCTGCATGTACGCAGCAGTAATCAAATTCGATGCCTTGACCAATTCGGTTTGGGCCTCCACCCAACACCATAATCTTCTTGTTGTCCGAAGGGTTTGACTCACACTCCTCCTCGTAGGTGGAGTACATGTAGGCGGTATTGGTGGGGAACTCTGCCGCACAGGTATCCACACGCTTAAATACAGGGCGAATATTGAGCTGTTGGCGATGCGCGCGTACCGCGTACTCATCGCTCTTAACCAGCTTGGCGAGACGACGATCCGAGAAGCCTTTTCTCTTCAGCGAACGTAACGTAAACGCATCCAGCCCCGCAAGACCACCCTCTGCCACTTTGGCTTCATCCTTGATCAGGTCTTCAATCTGAATCAAGAACCAGCGATCAATCTGGGTCTCCTCAAAGATCTCATCCATACCCCAGCCGGCACGGAAGGCATCCCCCACATACCAGATACGCTCTGGGCCAGGCACACGCAGATGCTTGCGTAGCACCTCGGTCAAGTCCTCGGCATCCAGAGAGACCTTCTCATCAAAACCATCGGCACCGGTCTCCAGACCACGCAGCGCCTTCTGCAACGACTCTTGCTGGGTGCGACCCATGGCCATCACCTCTCCCACAGATTTCATCTGCGTGGTGAGGGTTGCATCCGCCTGCGGGAACTTCTCGAAGGTGAAACGTGGAATCTTGGTCACCACGTAGTCAATCGATGGCTCGAAGGAGGCGGGGGTAGCACCACCGGTAATCTCATTCTGCAGCTCATCCAGCGTGTAGCCAATCGCCAGCTTCGCAGCCACCTTGGCAATCGGGAAGCCGGTCGCCTTGGAGGCCAGTGCTGAAGATCTTGAGACACGAGGATTCATCTCAATGATGATCATGCGACCATTCTCTGGATTGATCGCAAACTGTACATTAGAGCCACCGGTATCGACACCGATCTCACGCAGTACCGCCAGCGAGGCGTTACGCATGATCTGGTACTCTTTATCGGTCAGTGTCTGTGCGGGTGCAACGGTGATCGAGTCACCTGTGTGGACCCCCATCGGATCAAAATTTTCAATCGAGCAGATGATGATGCAGTTGTCCTTATGGTCACGCACCACCTCCATCTCATACTCTTTCCACCCCAATACCGACTCTTCGATCAGCAGCTCATTGGTTGGTGAGAGGTCAAGACCGCGCTCACAGATCTCGGCAAACTCCTCTCTGTTATACGCTATGCCACCACCACTGCCACCCATGGTGAATGAGGGGCGGATAATCACCGGGAAGCCGAGCGGAATTTGTACCTGCTGCGCCTCTTCCATACTGTGGGCAATGGCAGAGTCGGGGGTATCCAGACCGATCTTATGCATTGCATCACGGAAACGCTCGCGATCCTCCGCCTTATCAATCGCATCACGGGTAGCACCGACCATCTGTACGCCAAACTTCTCCAGCACCCCTTCGCGCTCCAGATCCAACGCACAGTTGAGTGCCGTCTGGCCGCCCATGGTAGGCAGCAGTGCATCCGGCTTCTCTTTCTCAATAATCTTCTCAACCGTCTCCCAGTGGATCGGCTCAATATAGATCGAGTCAGCCATCTCTGGATCGGTCATGATGGTTGCAGGGTTGGAGTTAACGAGAATCACCCGCAACCCCTCCTCCCGCAGCGCCTTACACGCCTGAGCACCAGAGTAGTCAAACTCACACGCCTGACCGATCACAATCGGGCCGGCACCAATGATCAGAATGCTTTTAATGTCGGTACGCTTTGGCATTACTCGGCTCCCTGCTCTGCAGCATTGCGTCGCTGCTGCATCAATTCGATAAAGTGGTCAAACAGTGGCGCCACATCATGTGGGCCGGGGCTTGCTTCAGGGTGTCCCTGAAAGCTGAATGCTGGACAATCGGTGCGCTCTACACCCTGTAGTGACTGGTCAAACAGGGAGCGGTGTGTCGCCTGCAGATTACTTGGCAGGGTCTCTTCATCCACCGCAAAGCCGTGATTCTGACTGGTGATCATCACCTCGCCACCGTCCAGTTTTTGTACCGGGTGGTTGGCTCCGTGGTGGCCAAATTTCATCTTCAGCGTCTTCGCACCACTGGCCAGCGAGAGCAGCTGGTGTCCAAGACAGATACCAAACAGCGGCATCTTCTCTTCCAGCAGTCGTTGAATATTTTTCTGCGCGTAGTCGCATGGCTCGGGATCGCCCGGACCATTAGAGAGGAAGACCCCGTCTGGGTTGCGTGACAGCACCTCATCTACAGGGGTATCCGCAGGCACCACCTGCAGGCGGCAACCACGATCCACCATCATTCGTAGAATATTACGTTTTACACCATAGTCGTAGACCACCACATGCCAAGGCAGTGAGGCGGGGTTCTCTACCGGATCAGGCAGGCCGCCCTCCAGCTCCCAGCTACCCTGCTCCCAGTCATACTCAGTTTTGGTAGTCGCCTCAATGGCTAGATCCATCCCCTGCAGTCCGGCAAAGCTTTTCGCCGACTCAATGGCAGCCTGCTCATCGATATTTTCACCAGCAACGATGCAACCACCTTGTGCACCTTTCTCCCGCAAGATACGGGTCAGGCGGCGGGTATCAATTCCGGCAATCGCTACCGTGTTATGACGCACCAGGTAATCGGTTAGATCTTCGGTACTACGCCAGTTACTGGTAATCTGTGATCGATCACGAATCACCAGCCCTGCCGCCATCACCCCACCTGCGGACTCTTCATCCTCGGGGTTGGTACCGACATTACCGATGTGTGGGTAGGTGAGCGTCACAATCTGACGCAGGTAGGAGGGATCAGTAAGAATCTCTTGGTAGCCGGTCAGGGCGGTATTAAAGACCACCTCACCTACCGTCTCACCAGAGATACCAATCGACTCCCCATAAAAGAGGCTCCCATCTTCCAAAGCAAGCACTGCAGGTGTTGTCATAGTCAATATTCCGCGCATAGAAAACGGGACTCTGATTTATCAGCACCTTATCGGCACCTACACAATACGAATCCCGTTATCAAAAAACTCCAATCGGTCCGAACTCTCGACCTTAAAACCATATAGACGAGAGAATTGGCGAATTCTACTATTCCTATCAGAAAAGGTCTATGGGTGTCCGGCAATAGCGGGCATTATATTTGTGGTTAACCGAGCAGCACTGCTGAGTAACTCAACACAGAATAGCAGAGACCATCAACTGCAAACTCTCCCGCCCCTGCCAACGGTTGATATCCAGCCGATAAACCAGATCGACCATACCGCCCTGCTCTGGCAGAACAGTTTCTGATTGGTTAAAGGCAATTGCATCAAAACGCTCCCCTGACTCACAGTCACGCAACTGTAGCTTGAGGTGGCGCTCTCCGACAATACGCCATCCATCTAGGATAAATCCATCATGGAAGAGTGGCTCTGGAAACCCTTGCCCCCACGGTCCAGCCTGCTGTAACTCTGCAGCCACCGCCAGTGAACGCTGTTTTGAAGAGAGCCCGCCATCGGTCTGTAACAGCTCCTGCAACAGATCTTGATGGACTGTAGCCTCCACCAAGTCGTGATAGCTTTGGTGAAAACGGTCAAAATCATCTTCTCGAATCGAGAGCCCCGCAGCCATTGCATGTCCACCAAATTTTATGATCATCCCCGGCTGCTGTTTGTCGAGCAGGTCAATCAAGTCCCGCAGATGAACCCCCGGTATCGACCGTGCCGACCCTTTGAGCAGACCATCCTCTCCCTTTGCAAAGACAACGGTTGGGCGATGTAGCTGCTCTTTGATACGGCCCGCAACGATGCCGATCACCCCCTCATGCCAGTGGGGTTGATAGAGCGCAATCCCTGCAGGTACGCTGCTCTCATCCATATGCAATGACTCGATGATCAGCTCAGCCTCCTCTCGCATCTCCCCCTCAACCTCACGACGCTGGCGGTTGATCTGGTCCAGCGCCTGCGCTTGTGGCTGCGCCTCCCCTATCGATTCAGCGAGTAGGCAGTCAATCCCCGCCCCCATCTCGGTCATCCGTCCCGCTGCATTGATACGTGGACCGACACCAAAGCCAAAATCAGAGGCGACCACACGTTGCGACTCTTTCCCTGCCACCTCTAATAACGCACTGATCCCAGGCGAACTGTGCCCTTGTCGAATACGTTGAATACCTTGGGTAACCAAGACTCGATTATTTTGATCGAGCTGCACCACATCCGCGACGGTACCTACCGCCACCAGATCCAATAGGGTGGCCGGATTAAAGTCAGACTGTAGCGCTTGGCGCACTGCACAGACCAGATAGAAGGCGACACCGACACCCGCTAGATTGCCACTCAGAAAGCTGTCGCCCACTTGATTGGGGTTCACAATCACATCCGCATTTGGCAACTGCTCCCCCGGTAGATGGTGATCGGTCACCACCACCTGCATCCCCTGCTGTTTGGCTGCGGCAACCCCCTCGATACTGGAGATACCGTTATCTACGGTGATCAGTAGCTGGGGGGCATAGGGCAGTGTCAGCTCTACCACCTGTGGCGATAGACCATAACCATGCTTTTTGCGGTCTGGCACCACATAGTGGATATTCGCGCCCATTGCACCCAGGCCGCGCATGCAGACACTACAGGCGGTGGCACCATCGGCATCATAGTCGGCAACAACAACGATACTCTCTCGGTTACGAATCGATGTCGCGACAATGGCCGCCGCTTGCTCTACATTTTTCAGTGAGGAGATTGGCAACAGCCGTTTCAGCGAGTGGTCAAGATGGTCGCTATGGGTAATACCACGAGCACGATAGATTCGATCCAGTAACGGAGAGACCCCCTGTAGTGGCTCGCTTTCAGGAACCGTTCGCTCAACCACTCTCATCGTCGATTTCTCCACCAGTGACGCATCTTATCGACCAAAGAGGGGTCGCGCCAGACCCAGATCCCGTTGATTGCCAGCTGTCCCGACTGTTGATTCACTGCTGCACTATGGAGCATCATCTGCGCCTCATTCAGTAGCTTCTTCCAGCGTAGTTGATTTTCACCTTGTGGCATCACGCTGAGCAGGTTGCCACCCGTAGCCCAGTCAATCGGGGTGGTTTGGATCGGCTCTCTGGAGGGGAGTTGTAGCTGCCAACAGAGGTCTGACTGAAACTGTAACAACATCCCCTCCTCTTCAAACAGCGGTAGCAGCAACTCAATCAACTGCTGCTGTATCTCTATGGGAATCTCACCCTGTTCAAACTGAAACAGGCGCAACACATCCCAGTCCGCGACGAGGTGAACGGGGGCTACGTGAAAGTGATCCATAAATTCGTGCACTCTACCCCCACCCTTGCCCTCCCCCTGCAAGGGGGAGGGAACTGAGGCATAAAAGAGATCGGACAGCCACTCAGGTGACTATCAGCTCTACATATTATCCAGAATTGCGCCCTTCACATCCGCCAGCGTGGCATCCACAGTGATCAGTTCACGGGTGCTCTGCTTGATGGCTGTATCGGGGTCTTTCAGGCCATGTCCTGTCAATGTACAGACCACCTTGCTACCCGCTGGGATCTTACCGCTCTTGAGATCACGCAGTGCGCCCGCCAGTGAGGTGGCAGAAGCGGGTTCACAGAAGACCCCCTCTTTCTCTGCCAGCAGCTTTTGTGCTGCAAGAATCTCTTCATCAGAACACTCGTCAAACCACCCTTCTGACTCTTCGTTGACCTTCCACGCCTTATCCCAACTTTGTGGATGACCGATACGGATTGCGGTGGCAACGGTCTCTGGCTCATCAACCATCTCGCCGCGCATAAACGGTGCCGCACCGGATGCTTGGTAACCGACCATCTTAGGACGGTTAGAGACAACCCCCTCTTCGGCGTACTCTTTGTATCCCATCCAGTGTGCGGTGATGTTACCGGCGTTACCCACCGGTAGGCAGTGGTAATCTGGGGCTGTACCCAACTCTTCCATAATCTCGAAGGCGGCGGTCTTCTGCCCCTGCAGACGGAAGGGGTTGATAGAGTTTACAATGGTCACAGGGGTCTCTGCACCAATCTCTTTCACCAGCTGCATACCGGCATCAAAGTTACCCTTGATCTGAATCACCACGGCACCATGCATCATCGCCTGAGCCAGCTTACCCAGTGCAATCTTGCCATCGGGGATCAACACAAAGGCGGTGATGCCTGCACGCGCTGCATAGGCTGCAGCCGCTGCGGAGGTATTTCCGGTCGAGGCACAGATGATCGCCTTACTCCCCTCTTCTACCGCCTTTGTGACGGCCATGCACATACCGCGATCTTTAAATGAACCGGTGGGGTTCAGCCCCTCGTACTTCACATAGATATCGGCATCTACCCCTTGGTCAGCAGGGATATTCTGCAGTTGGATCAGCGGGGTATTGCCCTCACCCAGGCTGATGATTTTGGTCTCTTCACTGACAGGAAGACGGTCACGGTAGTTCTCAATCAATCCGGTATAACGGGTACGAAATGTCATCTCTTTATCTCCAAGTCTTAAAATTCTTTAAATCTATATTCTACCTAGCCAGTACTGCGGACGCCTTCGATGATGAGCAACAGCAAGCACCTGAACCTTATCAGAGCTGACACGATAGAGCACGGCAAATGGAAACCTCCTCATTTGCACTTTTCTAACCCTGCTCTCACCTTCAGCAGGGTATCTATCTGGAGCTTCACACACCTTACTCAGAACACGCTCGAACTCCATCAAATAGCTGGCACCCAGTCCCGGCTGTTTTGACTCAAAATAGGCAACCGACTCCAGGTACTCTGCCTCAGCCGCTGGATGAAACTGGTATTTCATCGCAACAATGCACGCGCTTTCTCTCTCACCTGCTCCGCAGAAACTGCTGTAACAGCACCTGAGTCCAACTCCCTGACTCTGCGTTCTGCCTCTCTAAACCAATCCTCTTCAATTTCATCTACTGAGGGCTGATCCAGACTTAACAACAGTTTTTGCACCAGCTCTGCACGCTCTTGCTCTGAAAGCTGAATCACCTCTTGTTCAATCTGTTTCAGATCCATAATCAGTTAATCGAGAGTTTCCATGCGGATACGCATGACTGAACCATCGACACAATTGAGCGCTTCAATGGCGCTGATTGCCTGATTCATACGACCTTCCAGTGTCTTGTGCGTCAGCAGTACAACGGGCACCTGACTACTACCATCGACGTTATCCTTCTGCATAAAGGCTTCAATGCTGATCTCATTCTCGCCGAGGATGCGGGTGATATCAGCCAGCACACCCGGCTTATCTTCCACAGAGATCCGCAGATAGTAGGCGGTCTCAATCTGCTCAATCGGCAGAATCGGTAGATCTTGCAGCGCATCGGGCTGGAAGGCGAGGTGGGGCACACGATTCTCTGGGTCCGCCGTCATCGCACGTACCACATCAACCACATCTGCAACCACCGCTGAGGCGGTTGGCTCATCTCCTGCACCTGCACCATAGTAGAGAGTCGGCCCGACTGCATCTCCCATTACCAACACCGCATTCATCACCCCATCCACATTGGCAATCAGTTGGCGCTCTGGAATCAAAGTGGGGTGAACACGCAGCTCAATACCGCTCTCTGCCTTACGTGCTACACCCAGATGCTTGATGCGATACCCCAGCTCTTCGGCGTAGGCGACATCTTCCGCAGTGATCTTGGTGATCCCTTCGGTCATCGCTCGATCAAACTGTAACGGTACACCAAAGGCGATAGAGGCGAGAATGGTCAGCTTGTGTGCTGCATCGATACCCTCCACATCAAAGGTGGGGTCAGCTTCTGCGTAACCCAGCTCTTGAGCCTCTTTTAATACATCATTAAAGGCACGCCCTTTGTCGCGCATCTCGGTAAGGATAAAGTTTCCGGTACCGTTGATGATACCCGCCAGCCACTGAATCTGATTGGCGGCCAACCCTTCACGCACCGCTTTGATAATGGGAATGCCACCCGCTACTGCTGCCTCAAAGGCGACCATCACCCCCTTCTGCTGCGCCAACTCAAACAGCTCATTACCGTGCGTTGCGATCAGCGCCTTGTTGGCGGTGACCACATGCTTGCCCTGCTCCAGTGCCGCAACCGCAACCTCACGCGCAAGCTCCGTACCCCCCATCAGCTCCAGTACAATCTCAACCTCTGGATCATTAGCCACTTCAAAGGGGTCTGTAGTGAGACGAATCCCTTCGGTACCACAGATACGGGGGCGATCTAGATCACGCACCGCTGCCATCGTCACCTCAATCTGGCGACCTGCACGACGTGCGATCTCTTCTGCATTACGGGTCAGTACATTAACGCTACCACAACCCACTGTTCCCAATCCGAGAACACCTACCTTAACCGGTTTCATATATTTCTCTACTTTCCTAACATTAATCGTTTTCGAGGACACCGTCTTTACGGAGCATCTCTCGGATACCACGCACCGCCTGCTTGGTGCGATGCTCATTTTCAATCAACCCAAAACGGACATAGCCATCACCATACTCACCAAAGCCGATACCCGGTGAAACGGCCACCTTGGCCTCTTTCAGCAGCTTCTTACAGAACTCCAGTGAACCCATGGCTCGATAGGCCTCGGGGATCGGTGCCCAGACAAACATCGTCGCCTTGGGTGGCTCTACCGTCCAGCCGACCGAGTTCAGCCCACTGCAGAGTGCATTACGTCGCTTCAGGTACATGTCACAGATATCCTGAACACAGTCCTGCGGCCCCTCCAGCGCGGCAATCGCCGCCACCTGAATCGGGGTAAACATGCCGTAATCAAGGTAGGACTTCATCCGTGCCAGAGCCGCCACCAGTGTGGGGTTGCCGACCATAAAGCCGACACGCCAACCGGGCATATTGTAACTTTTAGAGAGGGTATAGAACTCAACCGCCACCTCTTTGGCCCCCTCTACCTGCAGAATCGACGGGGACTTATAGCCATCAAAGACGATATCCGCATAGGCGAGATCGTGAACCACCCAAATCTTATGCTCCTTCGCCAGTGCAACCACCCGCTCAAAGAACTCCAGCTCTACACAGTGTGTAGTGGGGTTTCCGGGGAAGTTGAGGACCAGCATCTTGGGACGCGGCCAAGAGTCTTTGATCGCCTTCTCCAGCTCATTAAAGAAGTCCTCTTCCGAGTCGACCAGTGGCACATGGCGGATATCGGCACCCGCAATGATGAAGCCATAGGGGTGGATCGGGTAGGCAGGGTTAGGCACCAGTACGGTATCGCCCGGCCCTACGGTTGCTAGCGCCAGATGTGCCAGCCCCTCTTTAGAGCCGATGGTGACAATCGCCTCGCTCTCTGGGTCGAGATCCACATCAAACTTGGTACGGTACCAGTTGGTGATGGCGCGACGCAGACGCGGAATGCCCCGCGACATAGAGTAGCGGTGGGTATCCGGGCGCTGGGCGGCCTCGGTCAGCTTATCCACAATATGTTGCGGCGTGGGCTGGTCCGGATTACCCATACCAAAATCAATAATATCCTCGCCCCGCTTTCTCGCCTTCGCCTTCAACTCATTGACGATGTTGAATACGTAGGGGGGCAGGCGTTTGATTCTCTGAAAATCTTCGATCAAAACAGTTACTCCAGCGCTCGAAAGTCACTCACAAATAAATAGCGCATAAGTATACCTATGCACTACGTTCCCAGTCACCAAAAAGATAGAATAGATCCCTATCAAAACACGAAAACTGACATCATGAACCTGTTACAAGAGTCTCACGGAGAGGGTTACCAGATCCGCCGCTATAGCCCCACTGAAATTCTGATTGGAGAGCGCCCCCTGCAGCGCAGCCTGCTACTTGCTCCCGACCAAATCGATGCCGAGTGGGGGCCAAACCATGCCGATGCACTCACCCGCGACCACATTGAGCAAATCATAGCCCTCTCTCCTGAGCTGGTACTGCTTGGAACAGGAAGCAGACGAGCCATTTTCTCCACACCAGAGCAGCAGCGCTGGCTACAACTCTTTCCCGGTATGGAGATCATGGATACTGGGGCAGCTTGCCGCACCTATAACCTGTTGCTCTCCGAAGGGCGGCGGGTGGTGGCGGGGCTGATTATTGAAACAAATCTCACTTGAAACGGCCTAACTTCGACCACTCTGCTCCATCAACAGATCAATTGAGTCAAAGGCCTGCTGCAGCGCAACATCCAGCTCCTGCAACTGAGTTATCATCAACTTTTGATCCTGCTCCAGACACTGCTCCATTGAGGAAGCGAGCGCTGCAACTTGGTAAAGAGAGAGCGCCCCCGCACTCCCTTTCAGTGCATGTAGCGACATACCAAGCGTCTTAAGCTCTCCACTGGAGTGCTCTAACTTCATCTGATCCACCAAGGCTCGGTTTTTATCCCGAAACTCTTCCAGTAACTTGAAATAGAGCACCCTATTTCCCATCAGCTGATAGAGGCCAGCGTCAACATCCAGACCAGGAAGTTTTGCAGGCCACTCTCCCCCCTGCTGCGTCACCGGCTCCACCACATCTACCGGCTGCTGACTACCAGCCTCCTGCCCTCCCCACTGAGCCAACTTCTCATAGAGTAGCTGAACCACAATCGGTTTCCCGATATGGTCATTCATCCCCGCCTCTCTGGCTTGGTCTCGATCAGACTGCATCACATTGGCACTCATCGCAAGAATCGGCAGAGCCTCCTCCGTATAGTACTGACGAATAGTGCGCGTCGCCTCATAGCCATCCATTTCTGGCATCTGAATATCCATCAACACCAGGTCAAAGCTCTGCTGTTCAACCGCTTCAACCGCCTTACGCCCATTATCAGCCACCGTAACAACAACCCCCACACTCTCTAACAGCTCACTCGCGACCTGCTGATTGATCGCATTATCCTCTACCAACAACACCCGCACGCCCTGCAGACCAGAGGTTGAATGGGTAATCTCCTGAGGCGTAGAGAGCGGCTCCACCGTCACCCCATCATCACAACGCTGCATCAACAGGGAGAAGTAGAAGGTGGTACCGCCCCCCTCCTCACTCTCCACACCGATCTCTCCACCCATCATCTCCACCAACTGCTTGGAAATTGCCAAACCTAAACCAGTCCCTCCATATTTTCGGCTGGTGCTACTCTCTGCCTGAGAAAAGGGTTGAAACAGATGTTTGATCTGCTCCTGACTCAGCCCAATCCCCTCATCCTGCACCCTAAACTCAATCTCTACCTCTTTATCCTGCTGTTGAGCTGGCGCTAACTGCAACAGAACCCCCCCTTGCGCTGTAAATTTGATCGCATTGTTAATCAGGTTTAACAAAACCTGTTGCAGTCGCGTGGGGTCTCCGAGCAGCAGCGTCGGCAACTCTGGATCCAGAACAACATGGAGCGTCACCCCCTTCTCTTTTGCCGTAAAGTCACAGCTATCAAACACATTTTTCAGCACCTGCTTAAGGTCAAAAGGGGTGCTTTCAACCATCACCTGTCCCGCTTCCGCCTTTGAAAAGTCGAGGATATTATTAAGAACATTAAGCAGCAACTCCGCTGAGCTATGGATTTTACTCAGATAATCCCGCTGCCCTGGTGTGTACTCATGCTGTAGCGCAAGGTGACTCAGGCCAATGATTCCATTCATGGGGGTGCGAATCTCATGACTCATATTGGCAAGAAACTCACTCTTAGCCTGTGTCGCTGATTCAGCCCGATCAATTGCAACCAGCAACTCACGGTTAGCCTGCTCCAGCTCTTCCGTGCGCAGTTCGACCTTCTCCTCCAACTGCTCACTTAGCTCTTGATAGCGCTCCAACAACAGTTTGGTTTCGCTGTTTTTATCACGAAATACCTTTGCTGCACGGGAGAGTGCCGCAATTTCATCGTCAGCCTTAAAGAGGGGAATAGTCGCATGGCTGGAGCCCTGAGAGAGCACAGTAAAGGTCTCTGTCAAACTGGAGATAGGGCGAGAAATGCTGCGCACAATCACCATAGAGAGAAGACCAATCACCAATAAAAAACCAAGACTCACAACCAACAGACTCTGAACAACTCTACCAATGGTACTCACAATCTCCTGTTCAATAACCCCCATCTCTCGGTTGATCGACTCCGCAACCATTTTGGCTTGATAGAGCATCTCATAGGCATCAGCAGCCATCACTACATTAACCAGATAAAGATGGCCGCGAGTACGCTGCACCGCCTCTAGGAAAAGAGATTCATAACGCAGCAATGCCTTGTGGATAGCCTCAACACGCAACTGATCCGCCTCTAGCTGATAGGTCTCATTAAGCGCCATCAACTGCATTTTGACATCAACGATACGCTCTTTCAGACGCACAATATGGTTCGAGTCGAGCGACTCGAAATAGAGGTAGGCACTCTTATCAATCAACAACACTTGGTTCAATAGCTGCTGCATACCGAGCCTTACTCTATCCTCTCCGTTAACCATCGCCTGAAGGTGCTCATGCATCAACCGTTCTACACGGGATGCCATCTCACGAAGGTCAACAGTGATCAGCTGTGACTGCAGATTGCGCTGCTTCTGTACCTGCTGAAATGTTGCATAATAATTTTCCAGATATTTGTTAATCAGTAAAATTCGTCTGGGGATGAGATCCTGCCTATCTTCCCAACTTGCACTCAGGTCATCATGTATTTTCTGGTAGGTGTAGTGCACCTGATCAGCAGCAGACTGATGCCCCTCATAGGTAAAAACAAGCGCGGTACGTTGAAGCTCAGAGATATCTTTGCTCAGTATCAACCCGGATTGAGAGCGCTTACTAAACTCAGCAAAATGCTGGAACTCCTCAGAGATCCGCTCAAAACTTAGATAGGTTGCAATCACTATCATCAACGCAACAAACCCCGCGGTGTAGTAGCCAATATTAATTCGGCTCTTGAGTCGAATATAGTTGATGAGAAAGTCAATCATTAGTGTTATGCCATCAAAAACTCATTCCACTTGGTCAAGGTATACTCATAAGTATCCATCACGGTATTCCACACCGCGACATTCTCAAATCGACGTTGATATGAGCCTCCCGTTCTCATCG
>JABGQL010000050.1:2151-7702 GCA_018648825.1 Gammaproteobacteria bacterium | reverse complement strand
GGGTCCAGCAGCCAACCCCAACTCTCTGTCTGGTAGGGGACCCCCTTTGGGATCACCGCAGCGTTATAACCAAAAGAGTCGGTATTGTGAACATAGGGAAGAAAACTGATTTGATCACTGGGGCGGGAGCCGATACTGCCATCTCTCTGCACATAGAGTAGCTTACTGGGGGCATCCCCCTGTCCAATGGAGGCGTTTTCAGAGATGCGCCCTCTCTTGGTCAGGTCATTAATCTCCTCCCAATAGTTGAGACGAGAGATCTCTATGGGCTGGATGGCGTTAGCTTGCCACAACACCTTAATACTATTCGACCACTGCTCATAGAGATCAAAGGCGTGCGGATCAGTAGAGGCCTTGAGCAGCACCTCGGCACTACCTCCGGGGTAAAATTCAATATTGATCCCCAGCTCTTGTTCCGCTTTACGACGAATCGGCTCTTGCAAGGTGACGTGAGTCCCTACCACACGAATGGTTGGCTTTGCATTAACCGCCTTCACAATTGCAGGAAATGACAAACCTGCCACCACGCCCGTGCTAGCTACCCCACTCTTTTTTAAGAACTCTCTTCGATTTATCAAATCCTACCCTTAGCTGCTGAACAGGTTCAACAGGTAACAAATCACAAGTCAACTGACCACGTTAATCGCCAACAATAACCTTACTCGATACAACAGTAGAATAATTTTATGGGTTATGCAAGGTCCACCCAAACCACCCCCTCTTTGACACGAAGCGGATAGACCCGTACCGACTCCTCTGCCGGTGGCTCCATCGGGGCTCCACTCTCCAAGCTAAAACGGCTCCCGTGCAAGGAACAGCGCACCACATCTCCCTCTAGGCACCCTAGATCCAACGCAATCACATCATGCGGACAGCGGTTGGAAATGGCGCGAAAACCACCCTCCGTATGCGCCACTAAAATATCATGCCTCACCTCATCCCCCTCTACTTGATAGGCACGCATCTCCCCCACAGCCAACTCATCTGCCTGCAGTAAGCGCTGCATTAGATACGCCCCGCCGCGCGTCCACTGCTGAGTACATCCCGTACCTGCTCAGCCCCTTGCGCTAAGGTTTCACAGCGCCCTAGGTGGTGCAGCGCCATGGTTGCACTCAACAACAGTGCATCAAAGGTGATCCCTTCCTCCCCTTCCAGCGCCTTGATACCCGCCTCAGCAGCACGCTTGGAGATCTCTTCATTGCCCTCAACCCCATCAGGAATCGCCGGTGCGCGCAGCTCATGTTGAATACCGAGTGACTCTGGATCGATCTCAATCGCCACTTCCGGCTGATCCCCCATAAACTGATAGGTCGTCGAGAGCTGACGCAGGGATGCGGTAACCCCCCCCTCTACACCGCGCACCAGCAGAGCGGAGTCAAAACCGCCATGACGCGCCAACATCGCATAGATCTCTGCATAGGGTTTATGAACATACCCCGTCATCTGATGGGTTTTACTCTTGCCACGGATCGGACGGGTGGAGACCTCTGTCGTGGTCAACACACTGCGCTTGATGAGTTGGTTACGCAGCGGAATCAGCCGGTGCAGCGCAGGACAAGACTGGGTCTGATCGAGATAACCCCACCCCTTGGCTGGATCACTGAGCTGTGCCGCCACATCACCCACAGAAAGGTCAACATTCACCCCAGCGGCTCGCAAGATCTGACGATGAGTGAAACCATATTTGGGGCTCACCGTCTCCAGCCCTTGGGAGATGGCCGGAACGCCCAACTCTGCCAACAGTGGCGCAAGAAATGGTGCAGCAGGCAGCGTACGGTTGTACCCATTGTAGGGGTCTACAATATCAACCACCTCATCGACATCGGCGATTACCGTCTCCGTCAGGTCCTGCATGCCCGAAAGAATGCCTCGATTCTCCTCATCCGTCTCACGCTTCATGCGTAGCGCAATCAAGAAAACGGCCGCCTGCACATCTGGCACATGCCCCTCTAGAATGGCACGCATACCGGTGCGCGCCTCTTCAAACTCAATGTTTTTACTGAGCGTCGGACCTGTTGCAATACGCTGTATGATCGAGGTCATCACCTCTTGTGCATAGGTGGGATCGAGGGCTTTTTCAGAGGTTTTCACAGACATCAAATAATTCCTTACTAAAATGGTTTGCTTTTTGTTTTGCCAACTGTATCATATTCAGCATCTATATTATCAAACACCAAACTATTGCAAGGAGCGATACAATGAACGTAGATCAACATATCAAAGTAGCAGAGTGGCATATGGAACAGGCTCGCCTGCACGCAGCAAATGGTGACCACAGCTGCGGCTGCCCAGCCAACGAGCATGACCAGAAAGCGATTGATGCGGTCGAGAAGGGCAACATCGAAGAAGAGACAGCTTGTAGCGTATAGTTCCAAGCCACTCCCTTTAAAAAAGGCCCGATACAGACAGTCTGTATCGGGCCTTTTTTATGAGTTCGCGTATACTTCGCGCCATGCTAATGGAATCTCTTTACCTCTCCGCTTTTATCATGGGACTACTCGGTAGCACCCACTGTGCAGGGATGTGCGGGGGGATTGTCTCAGCGCTGAGCATCGGAATTGATCCACAGCAGCGCAACCAGCGCATTACCCTCTATCTGCTCGCCTATAACGGCGGGCGCATTCTCAGCTATATGGTTGCCGGGGCCTTGATTGCCACCCTTGGAAGCGCATTAAGCACGATAGGTGAGGGGATGGTGATTCGCCAGATTTTCACGCTCCTCTCTGCACTGTTAATGATCTTGCTGGGACTTTACCTGAGCGGCTGGTGGCCCGCTGCAATTCTCAAAATTGAGCGTGGCGGCGCAATAATTTGGCACCGAATTGAGCCCATTGCACGACGCTGGATACCGATTCGCTCCAGCCTACAAGCATGGGGCGCAGGTCTACTCTGGGGCTGGCTCCCCTGCGGCTTAGTCTACACCGCACTACTCTGGAGCCTCTCTGCCGAAAGTACCCTGCAAGGCGCTCTGATCATGGGCAGCTTTGGGCTAGGCACCCTACCGGCACTGTTTGGACTGGGACTCTTTTCCAGCCAGCTCAGCAACCACTTACAGCAGCAGTGGGTACGCGCCACTGCAGGTATAATGGTCGCCAGTTTTGGTATTTTCCAAATTTTCACACTACTCTAAATCCACTCAAGATTGACACCATGAAATTTAACATCGATGAAGCACAGAGCAAGGCCAGCAAGATCCCACATGAGATTTTTCTCACTAACTTGGTCGTCAACCACATTCTCTTCTTTGTCTCCGCACTGGGGATTGCCGGCTCCTTTCCACTGCTGATTGCGGTCACGCCCATCGCCTCAGTTGCCGCACTGGGCTACATCCTGATTCGTGGTCGCTCCATGACAGATAACGACACCCCTTGGTTTGTCCAGTGTCATTGGCGCATCGCTATGAAACGCAGCCGTTTACTGTTAATGATGTTGCTCGGCCTGGCACTACTGTTATCGGCGATGTACGCCATCCACATCTATGGTGAGGTCGCCTTCTCACAGATCTTCCCCCTCGCAGCGGTAGTTACCATGCCGGTGATGATCACTATCTTTGGACTCATTATCATGGAATCTGAGGCACTACACTTTGCCCGTAGCGGTCAACTCCCCAAGTCGATGGTGGAGCGTTTCCCCCCTGCGGATGATATAGAAGTTCTGGAAGAGGCATAACCCAAACATGAACCGCACCGGACTCCTTGCTGTACTACTACTGACAGCTGCTCTATTTCTTATCATGATGCTGCTACCCGATGAGCAGGCCGCTGAACCCATTCACACCCCTTGGAGTGTCACCCTCTCGGAGCGTGGAAACAGCCAACTGCTGGGAATCACCCTGGATGAGAGCACCCTACTGCAAGCACAACAACAGTGGAGAGCTTCACCAAAGATCACCCTGTTTATGCCAAAGGAGGCCCCCGCCAAGGTGGAGGCGTACTTTGAGCGGGTCACATTAGGTGGAATTCGAGCCAGCATTGTGGCGGAGATTACGGTACCTGAGACAGAGCTCACCACCCTAATCGACCAAGGCGCCCGTATCTCTACTCAGGGAGATGGCAGCCGGAAAATTACACTGGATGGCACTGGCGTGGGGATTGTAGAGCAGAGCATCATCACCAGTCTCACCTATCTACCCAAGGCTAACCTCTCCCCTGCGGTGATCAAACAACGTTTTGGCACCCCCACGGAGACCTTCCGCATTGAAGAGGATAAGATCGAACACTGGATCTACCCACAGATTGGGCTCGACTTGGTATTCTCAGAGGAGACTAAGGAGGTGTTGCAATACGTACCCCCTTCAAGATTTGAGCGCCTACTGGCACCACTACGGAAACGTGCTAACGCGCAGCCTCTTCAACCACCAGCTTAACTTCAGAACGCTTCACCGGCTTTACGATATAGTGGTTTGCACCGAGCCGTATAATCTCTTGCACCGTCTCCGGCTCTTCAAAACCGGTCGCTACGGCCACATAGAGCGTACTATTGCGCTCCCGTATCTTCTTCAATACATCCAACCCACTCATATCAGGCAGGTGGATATCCAACAGCAGCAGATCAATATCTCCCGTTGCCAATAGCAGAAGCCCTGCTTCTCCGGTGGCCGCCGTCACCACCTCATCAACACCCGCAGCCAGCAACATCTTTTTAAGCATATTCTGAATCGGTACAACATCATCAATCACCAACGCCTTCATGATAACCACCTCTGTGCAACTTCATCAGCGGCTTCAGGGGCGCCATAATAGAAGCCCTGAATAAGCCGCATCCCCTCTTTATTGAGAAACTCCAGTTGAGCCTCTGTCTCACACCCTTCAACCACGGTATCAACTCCCAAACCTTTCGCCAGTTGATGAATCGCTCGCACAATCGCCACACCGGCCTGATCTTCGGGTAACTCTCGAACAAAACTACGGTCAATTTTCAGCATATCAATAGGGAAATATTTCAGGTAGCTGAGAGAGGAGTAACCGGTCCCAAAATCATCGATGGAGATCCTCAACCCTCTATTGCGCAGCCGCTTCAGCAGCTCCACCCCCTGCTCAATATCTTCCATCATAATCGACTCGGTCACCTCTAGGCAGAGACAGTTCGGGGGAATTTGGGTCTCACGCAAGAGCTTATCCAGCTTCTGCTCTAATTTCGAATCGGAAAACTGCTTTGCTGAGAGGTTTACCGAAATATGTTCTGGTGCACGCCCTTGCTCAAGCCACTGCATAAATTGCCGACAAGCCTGGTAGAGCAGCTGCTCTCCCAACTCAAAAATCAGCCCAGAACGCTCTGCCAAATCAATAAAATCGAGCGGAGGCAGCAGTCCACGCTCGGGGTGATCCCAACGCGCCAGCGCCTCCACCCCCTCCAGCACCGGAGCCTCCCCCCTATTAACACGAACCTGAGGCTGATACAGCAACACAAACTGCTGCTCTGTCACCCCCCGCTCAATCTCTTCAATACGATCTCGCTCTTCACTGGAGAATCTCTCCTGAATCTGCTCATGCAGTTCACGATTCTGCTCCAGCAACTGTTGATGCATCTGCCGAATCTCTAACAGGTTATT
>JABGQL010000050.1:0-2051 GCA_018648825.1 Gammaproteobacteria bacterium | reverse complement strand
CCTGCACGTTCTTCAGAGGGGTTTATGCTCTACTATTTGGTACGTTGGCTATAGCTATACCCCCTCGCTACAACACCTCTCTTGAAAGAATCAAATTTTTAAATTGATATTTGACATTTTCCATAGGCTCGTATATATTCCTGACTATATTGGTTGGTTATTCATTCCAATATCAAAAAACCAACGATTTACTACGTTTTACTAGGAGTACGCACAATGAGAAGAGCAATCAAAGTATGGGGTGCCATCATGAAAGATGGTTCTGAGATCACAGAAGATACTGAGGGTGTTGTTTCAGTAACTTGTCATCCAGACCGTTCCGTCACCACAACCGACCAAAACAACCAGGAGACCAAATGGGATGGAGAGTGGATCTCTTACAACCCCCGCTATAACTAAAGCAACGGCTACCACAACCACGGACCACCGGAGTCAACACTATGTCTGAGAAAAAGACCAAACTCAATTCCACCAGCCCTGCGCTGGACATCCCTACCCCCAACCTGGATGAGTTGGAGAGGGGCCCCTGGCCAAGCTATGTCTCAGGTCTAAAACGCCTCGCCGCCAGTGATGCAGCACAAGCCAAGATGATGCGTGGGGTACTGGGCACACTGGAACACTCCTTCGTCAATCGTCGCGGCTACTGGAAGGGTGGCACTGTAGGCGTGGTGGGGTATGGTGGTGGTGTAATCCCCCGTTTTTCAGAGTTGAAAAATGAGAAGGGTGAGACCATGTACCCGGATGCACTGGAGTTCCACACCGTGCGCATCATGCCGCCGTGGGGCAACCACTACAACAGTGGCCTGCTACGCAAGATGTGTGACATCTGGGAGGAGACCGGTACCGGCCTGATCGCCCTGCATGGGCAGTCCGGTGACATCATGTTTCAGGGCGCAGATACCGACGGAGTTCAGGTCGCCTTCAATAAGTTCAATGACCCTGAAGAGTTCAAAGATATCGCTGAAGATTTCCAGTTTGATATGGGGGGGGCTGGCCCTGCAGTCCGCACCTCTGTCGCCTGTGTCGGCTCAGCCCGTTGTGAGCAGTCCTGCTACGACGAGGGAAACCTACAGCGCACCACCATCAATAACTTCCTTGATGATATGCACCGCCCTGCACTCCCCTACAAGATGAAGTGGAAGTTCTCTGGCTGCCCCAATGACTGCACCAACTCTATTCAACGTGCAGATATGGCGGTAATCGGAACTTGGCGTGATGAGATCAAGATCAACCAGGATGGCTGGAAAGCGATGGTGGCTGACAAGGGGATAAAGTATGTCACCAACAATATTACCAGCCGCTGCCCCGGTCAGTGCATGAGCGTCAACGATGACAACAGTCTCGATATTGAGAACAGCCAGTGTGTGCGCTGTATGCACTGCATCAACGTAGTTGCACCTCTAAGTCAGCAGTATGCTGGAAAAGAGGGGGACGCTATCCTCGCTCAAGGTGACGACAAGGGCATTTCGATACTGATGGGAGGTAAACGCACCTTGAAGATCGGCGATACCTTTGGCACCGTGATCGTCCCCTTTATGAAGGTAGATACCGAAGAGGGTGTAGAGGCGTTCATCGAGATCTGTGAAAATCATGTCGACTTCTTCGCTGAGAATGCACTGGAGCATGAGCGCTCTGGTGAGATGATCGAGCGTATCGGCCTCCCTGCCTATCTGGAGGGGATGGAGCTAGATGTGGAGCCTTCGATGATCATGGAGCCGCGTCAATCCTCCTACGTCCGTATGGATGGCTGGGATGATGAAGTATCCAAGTGGAACGACAGGAAGAGCGCGTAAAGAGTGCGTAAGGCTGACTAAGACTCCTCCTCTCTTAGGATGCCGGAATGCCCCTTGAACACTGTTCTTGGGGCATTTTTTTGATGTACCATTCATCCATTACCCTTTAAAACAGATACGGAGCACAACAATGCTAGAAGCTGGTTCTACGATTCCTGATTTCTCAAAGCCTGACCAAAATGGCGACCACCAGACCTTTGATGATCTCAAGGGCAACAAGGGGTTGATCCTCTACTTTTACCCCAAAGACAACACCCC
>JABGQL010000098.1:27146-28831 GCA_018648825.1 Gammaproteobacteria bacterium | reverse complement strand
GCTCTCTGAAGGTCATCATAGACCTCATCTTCCGGGGTCTGAGTGATGATGGATAACAGGTGAAGGTTAAAGCGGTTACCGATACAGGCGGCAAGACGCAGCACCTGAAGGGTCTTTTTTGGAAGACGCTTCAATTTTCCGATCATCAGATCCACCACATTATCGGTAAAACCTAGCGCCTCAATCTGCTCTAGATTCCACGACCAGCCCGGCTCGCCGCTGCTATAAACAATCTGCCCCTCATGGTAAAGACTACTGAGGAATTGGCCCACAAAGAAGGGGTTACCGTTGGTCTTGCGCTGCACCAGTTCGGCCAGCGGCTGTACGGATGAGGCGGGCTGATGCAGAGTATCAGACAATAGTTCGGTGGTTGAATCCAGTTCAAGCGAGGTGACGCTAATCCGATTGAGCCGCACCTCTTTACGCTCCATCCGCTCCATAGTCAGAGTGAAGGGGTGATTATCCGAAGTCTCATTATTGCGGTACGCGCCCACCAGCAGCAGGTGGTGCACTTCACGCTCCCCCATCAACTGCTCAATCAGCTTTAATGTACCCGCATCCGCCCATTGCAGATCATCCAGAAACAGTACCAGCGGATGCTCTTCTTGATGAAAGACCTGGAATAGCGCCATCAATGTGCGATTGAAGCGGTTCTCCGACTCGGTAACTCCCAACCTGTACAGTACTGGCTGCTCTCCAATCAATAACTCCATCTGGGGAATCAGTTCGGTAATAATACGACCATTGACTCCCAGCGCCGCGGTAATAGCGACTCTCCACTGCTCTAGTCGCTCCTCACTCTCCGTCAGCAGTTGCTGAATCAGATCCTGAAAGGCGGCAATCAGGGCACTATAGGGCACATTTTTACGCAGTCGCTCAAATTTCCCATTGAGGAAAATCCCTCTCCGTTGTGTCACCGGTTTGTGGAGCTCTCGTACCAGACGCGTTTTACCCGCACCGGGATTTCCAGCTACCAGCAGCAACTCCCGACCCCCCTGACAGGTTCGCTCAAAGGCCCCAACCAGAGTATTGATCTCCTCACTTCGTCCGTAGATCTTTTCAGGGATTCTGAACTTCCCAGACTGGTCGTGACGACCCAGCGGGAACTGGACAATCTCTCCACTGCTATCCAGTTGATGGGCGCACTCCAGCAGGTCCGCAATAATGCCGCTGGCACTCTGGTAGCGCTCTTCTGCATTTTTGGAGAGCAGTTTTCCGATAATGGCGGAAATGGCGGGGGGAACTTCCGGGTTGGCTCGATGCAGCGGTTTGGGCTGTATCGCCAGATGAGCGTGAACGATCTCCATCGGTTCAGAGAAGTGAAACGGTGGTGCGCCGCAAAAAAGTTCATAGAGGGTGATGCCGAGTGAGTAGAAGTCACTGCGGTAATCCAGTGAACGGTTCATGCGTCCACTCTGCTCCGGAGAGATGTAGGCTGGAGTTCCCTCAATACCACCCGAATCACGCAGTGTCGGATTTTCTCTCAAGAGGTTGGTGGAGATACCAAAATCGATCAGCTTGAGTCGATCACTACTCGAGTCATAGAGAATATTGGAGGGGTTGATATCTTTGTGGATCACATCACTGGCATGGATAGCCCCGACAATACGCACCACCCGCTCGGCCAGTGAGAGCAGCTCACGGGCATTCAGAGTATGGTTCTCTATAAAGTGGCTTAACGGCTC
>JABGQL010000098.1:14645-27046 GCA_018648825.1 Gammaproteobacteria bacterium | reverse complement strand
GCACTCCAGGAATGGCTAACATAGTTGAAGATTGAGCAACTGCATATAGATTCTGCCCCCTCCCCCACAACAGTAGGAGAGGGGGTACAGATTACATCTTAATACAGACCGACTTCACTTCGGTGTAGTGCTCAACTGCAGAACGTCCCCACTCGCGCCCCCAGCCAGACTGTTTGTAACCACCGAAGGGTTGGGTTACATCAAAGATATGGAAACAGTTGACCCATACCGTACCCGCATTGAGTTGAGCGGCAACTTGATGCGCCTTGCTCACGTCACGGGTCCAGATACCGGCAGAGAGACCATAGATGGTGTCATTAGCATCCTTGATCACATCATCCAGTGAGTCAAATGGCATTGCCGTAAGCACTGGGCCAAAGATCTCCTCTTTAACCACTCGCATATCAGGCTTAGTATTGACCATTACGGTAGGCTCATAGAAGAAGCCCTTGCCCGATTTTTGTCCACCACCCACGAGAATTTCTGCCCCTTCGCTACGCCCTCCATCGACATAGTTACAGACTCGATCGAGCTGCGCCTGGTTGATCAGCGGCCCCATCTCGGAAGCGGGGTTCAGCCCCGGCCCCACCTTGGTCTTGCTGGCATTATCGACGATGCCTTCAATCACCTGATCAAAAATGGAACGGTGAACATAGAGGCGCGAACCCGCACAGCAGATCTCCCCCTGATTGGTATAGATGGCCATGGTTGCACCGGCAATGGCCGCCTCAATATCGGCATCTTCCAGCACCAAGTTGGGGGCCTTACCACCCAACTCTAGTGAGAGTCGCTTCAGATTACCACTGGCGGCATTGACAATCGATTTACCGACCTCAGTAGAGCCGGTAAAGGCACACTTATCAACGTCAGGGTGGTTGGCAATGGCGGCTCCGGCCGTTTCACCATAGCCGGGGACCACATTGATAACACCATCCGGCAGCCCCGCCTCTTGCGCC
This sequence comes from Gammaproteobacteria bacterium, assembly GCA_018648825.1. Classification (GTDB taxonomy): domain Bacteria; phylum Pseudomonadota; class Gammaproteobacteria; genus Thiopontia. The sequence continues at coordinate 26,090 of JABGQL010000098.1, read as the reverse complement.
AGCTCAGCCAGACGCAGTGTGCTCAATGGGGTATCTTCCGCGGGCTTGATCACACAGGTACAACCCGTCGCCAATGCCGGTCCCAGCTTCATCGAGAGTAGCAACAGTGGGAAGTTCCAAGGGATGATCATCCCCACCACACCCACTGGTTCCCGCTGGGTATAGGCAAAATAGCGATCTTCCGGGGTGTAGGAACAGCCGTGGGGCAACACATCCCCCTCCAGCTTGGTGGAGAACCCCGCATAGTAGTAGAGGGTATCAATCGTCAGAGGCAGATCCACATAACGGGATGCACCAATTGGCTTGCCGCAATCCAGCGTCTCCAGCTCAGAGAGTTCATCAATATTGTCTTCAATCAGCGCGATAAAGCGGCGAATCAGGCGCTCTCGGTCTGTTGGCATCATATTGCGCCATGCAGGATTCTCAAAGGCCCCTCTTGCCGCTGCAACGGCTCGGTTAACATCCTCCTTATCCCCTTCGGCAACCTCTGCCAGCTGATCTCCGGTTGCCGGATTGATGGTCTTAAATTTCTTGCCAGAGGCAGAATCCACCCACTGCCCACCAATCAACATCTTTCCCGCACGTTGCAAGAAGGACTGCGTTGCCTCCAACCGCTCGGTTGGTTCGTTAATCTCTGTTGCATCAGACATAGTATTGATCTCCTCGTTGAAACATTAAAATTTATTTTTTATGGTGTGTTACACCTTTTTGCACAACACCCGAAATATTGAGATAAGGCAGAACAATTAGCATTGAACATCTATCTCGATACTGTGATGAGTAGATTGTGTCATAAAGCGTAACATTCGAGCAAGAGTAAGGATATTTATAACTCGATGATTATTCTTTAAATTGCTCAATTTTCGAGAGTGACTCCCAGAGCAGTCGATTACAAAAACAGATGGCACCACCACCCCGTTTTGACTGGGATTTCTGCCGATTGATATCAGCAACACAGACCCACTCTCCCTCCGTAGAGGTAGCCCACTTGGCATGATCTTTAGTATAGTGCCACTCATAATTCACCCCCAGTGACTCTAGGTTGATGTAGAGCAGGTCCTGAACCTGATGAGCTTGATCATCATCCTCTGTAGAGGGAACGGTGCCACGCCGCCAAGTTTCAACATTGAGATCTACCTTGAGTTGCGGGCCAACCCAGTCGATCCAGAAATCTTCCCCCCAATGGCGATTCTTTGCCAACAACTGAAATGGCGCTCCTGCTTGAGAGTGGAAAAGAGTATTGGAGGGGGGGTCTGTTTCATTGACATCAACCCCTTGGCTCAGCCGGTAGAGACTGCTCTCTCGATCTAGCGCCTCGGGAATATGGCAATCATATAACTGAGGCTCTTGTTGATGGCGCATCTGCTCAGCAATGCTATTGGCTGTTTTGATATCCTTCAGTGTAATGCAGAGATAGGTCTGCCCATATTCTGCAGAGGGCGGGGGGGCAATATCCCCATCCAGTGCAGGAAATTTAGGCCAGGAGTGAAGCAACCAGAAGGCACTATCCGTGGCGAGGTCAAAGGCAAGCACCCCTTTACTATGCCCCATCTTGCCATTATTACTATCTGTACCGGGACGCTCATCATTATAGGCAATCCACCCAACCTGCCCCTGCTTCTCCAGTTGAGCCAGTGTTCGATTCAAGGCACTGTTACCACTATTCAGTAAATGGCTTGAGAGGGCAAGCGGTCGACTGGAGTCCGCATCCAGGTAGAGATACTCATAACCACTACTTTTCCCTCCCCGCTCTGATTCTTGAAGTGCTCCTTAGGCTGGGTTGCATTTTTGGGAAGCTTGTAGATAAACCACCAGTCTACAGCCGCACCTGTTTCGTCATTAAATACCTGCAATGGCATGAACTACACCTCCGTACATGGGTTGTTTTGATGGGAGTCACAAAAATGGACCGACTCCTCGATGGAGAGCCGGCACTGAAACTCCAACGATGCTGGATCCGGGTAAAGCAGTGAGCCTTGATGTTGGGTCAATGCACACACTTGTGCCTGTTGCTGTTGATCTCGCCAGAAGGCTTCACAAGCGCTAATCACCCCCTTTGGCTCTTGTGTCGGATCTTCTGCCATTTTCACCTGCCAGCGGGCTGCGGCCAAGTCATCTTGCATCACCTTGACCACCCCGGGACAGTTTTCAGGAACAATCGTCCCTGATCCCACACTGGATTGGTCACCACTGATTTGTGCCTGAGCATAGAAGCGGTAGGGGTGGTTGGCTCCAAGGATAGGGGTCTTCAAGCCGGGAATAATTTCAGCAATATCCGCCTGGTTAACCCCCAATTTCCGCCCCTCCAGATAGAGTTCCTGAAACGTTTCACGCGGGTGAGCACCATAAACCACTATCGGGATGGTATATCCAGCATGTCCGGAACTACTATTGAGCAGCAACTGAACCAGTGCACGCTGATAATGATGAAAATACTGTATTGGTATCAAACCCCAGTGCGGATCTCCCTCGGGAGATTTTTTTGATCCCTGATCATCACCAGCAGCAATCGGGGTAGCATCCACAACCGTCTCATAGAGGCGAGCCTCCTGCTGTGAGGCAACCCCGTTGGCCTCCAGCAGCTCTTCCCAACGAACCGGAACGGGGTCATACAGATAGTCCCGCATCGGATCAAGCAGGCGTATCGGGGGATAGTGAAAAAACTGCAGTGAACGCTGGTTGACCATCGGCAACCCTAGCGGTAGAAAGAAGCGCCAAGATTCGGCCGACTGTTCTGGATTCCAGCGCCCCTCCTGCTTGAGCTTGGGGATGGTCGTCGTCAGCGCCTCCCACCCATTTTGCAACAGCGCTGGGAGACGCTTTCCGTATCTCTCAAATTCACCTGCCAGTTCATCTGGCCCCGAAAGCTGGAGCAGATACTCCTCACTATTCAGCAGTAGATCAGCCACAGCCCCTCTGGCCTTCAGGCCGTCTCGTTCAAGGGTTTGGCAAAACCAGTGAAGTATGGTTTCCCTCAATGTTTCTGAGCTATCTGGAATATTGGGATAGCTATATAGGGCGCTCAATCGCGCCTGCTCCCCCAGTAATATGGTTTGCTTGATCATCCTTCTCCTCCTGTTTTTTCTGACAAAGGCTACTTGCAAAACCAGCAAATACGCCTTAGTCTCTGTTTTTTCTGTTGTTGTTCGATTGTGTCATAAACAGAGAAGATTGCACACACCACATACGGGGGATATCATAAATTCATGAACACACCTACTTCACGCCGCGACTTTATCAAACAAGCGACTCTTGCGATTGCCAGTATTGGGGCAGTCAGCAACTCCGCTCTTTCAACCGCATTTGCGGCCAGTCAGAATAAAACCTTAACGGTTCCAGAGGGGATTAACCACATCTCCCCTTATGAGTATTCGGTCTTCGAGAAGCTGGTCGATGTACTGCTTCCGGTGGATGGAATGCCCCTGCCCAACCCCAAAGAGCTACCGGTAATACAGACACTGGATGCCGCACTGTTAGCAGGGATGGCGCCACACATTCTTGCAGGGCTAAAAGGGGGGGTGCTGTTCTTTGATGAGGGGGCCAAATCCGCTTTCTCCAATAGGCGCTTTACTGAGCTGAGCGATGAAGAGGGACGACAGTTTTGTGACCTCTGGATTGGCAGTGACAATCCACAGCAGCGCGGGATTACTATGGCACTGAAGAAGCTGATTGGGCTCTCCTACTGGTCCAACCCCGCCACTTGGGGAACCATTGGTTACCACGGACCAATCGTCAAAAAGCTGGGAATGGTTTCACAGGGGAATACCCCGCTACCTACCTCACACGCCAGTTAAACCCCATTTCGGAGTAATCCCATGAAAGAGAATAAACTTCCAACCAAAGGGCTGCCCGTTATCGAGGCGGCAGATATCAACCAGAGTGAGCTACATATCGAGGCCGATGTCGTCGTAGTCGGTTCCGGTGCTGGCGGCGCTATTCCTGCGTACCACCTTGCCGCTGCCGGCAAGAAGGTGGTGGTACTGGAGGCTGGCCCCTATGTCTCCTCCGAAAAGTTCAGCGAGATGCTGGCTGTAGGGATGGGACAGCTCTATCAAGATGATGGTGGGCAGAGTAATAAAAATCAGGACATCACCATTCTACAAGGGGCCTGTGTCGGTGGGTCTACCGTAGTCAACGCCACCGTCTGTTTCCGTACCCCCAAGTACTACCTGGACCTGTGGGCTAAAGAGTTTGGTCTCAATAATCTCACCGAAGAGTCCCTAGAACCCTACTTCAAACAGGTAGAGGAGCACCTCTCTATCACCCCACGTACCCCGATGGAGACCAGCGCCTGTGCACAGAAACTAGCTCTGGGGTGTGAGAAGAGCGGTATCGAGTGGAAGCCTGCACGCCGTAACACCAAGAACTGTGCGCTAACCGGAGCCTGCCTCTCCGGCTGCCCAGTAGACCGTAAACAGTCGATGCTGGTCACCTATCTGCCTTGGGCCGTTTCACACGGTGCCACCATCTACTCTGATACCCGTGTAATGACGGTCACTGAAGAGAACGGCAAGGCCTCTGGCGTACACGCAGAGGTGGTGGACCCCGCAACCGGCAAGAAGAAGGCGGACATGCACATTAAGGCACCGATGGTGATCCTCGCCGCTGGGGCAATCCAGACTCCGATGATTCTGCAACGCAGCAAGGTAGCGAACTCCAGCGGTCAGGTAGGCAAGAATTTTGCCTGCCACCCTAGCCTCTCAGTGGTGGGACACTTTCCCGGTCTGAACCAGAATTTCTACGGGGCTTGGCACTCCCTCTATGTGGATGAGAAGACCCTGCCAGAAGATGGCGGTTATATCCTGCTGAACGGTATTATGGACCCGGTCGAGAGTACACTGAATGTGGAGCGCGGCAGCGGTAAGCCCTTTATGGATTACGTCAGCAACGCCAAAGATTACGTCCGCTTTATCTCCCTGATCCATGACCGCAACCACGGTGAGGTACGTTGGGAGGATGGCAAGAAGGTGATCGACTACGATATGCACCCGGATGACTTCCCCTCGATGATTGCCGGTATGCGCGAGATCATCAAAATCCTCTTTGCCGCCGGAGCCAAGCGCATCTTTATGCCCACCTTCGATAAGCTGGAGATCAATGACCCCTCTGAGGTAGAGGGGGTACTCAGCTCACTGAAGAGCGAGGTCTCTAAGTACCGTTATGTCTCCTACCACCCACAAGGGACCTGTCGCATGGGTGCAGATGCCAAGCAATCGGTGGTCAACCCTTATGGGGAGAGCCATGATGTGAAGGGGCTGTTTGTGACCGATGCAAGCCTGCTGCCCACCTCCATTGGGTACAATCCACAACAGACGGTTTACACCCTCTCTAGCTACATTACCGACCAGATCCTCAAAAATCACAGCTGAGTCATCCAACAGGAAAATCTCAGCAACCATTTTAAGATAGGAGTGGAATGGAATATGCATATTTCCAAGAAACTTAGGAACCTCTGGGCGTTAGGCATTTACACATGACTTATTCAGGGGTTCCCTTAACTCACTAAAATGGAGATGGGAATATGATTTTAGAGGCAAACAGGGCGTACATTACCGAAAAATTGGATGCACTTAACGGTGTTATCGAGACCATTAACAACAAGGAGAGTGACACGGAGCTTTCAAGGTCTATGTACTCTGTGTTGGTTGTACGCCTAGAGAAAGAGCGTGATCGGTTAATATCGATACTTCCCATGATGTCTGCAGTAAGCTGAGAGGGCAAACGAGGAGAGCCCTAAGCTGTTGCAAGGAGTTGTAAGACGCAGTAATCTGCGCGCATAAACAGCCCGTTGCCCGCAAGGGAAGCCACACCGCAACAGGAGCCACCTCCCCAGTGCTCCAAGGTACTTGCTCTCATGAATAACCCACTCACCATCGAGTTTGACGATGCTCTACCGATCAACCAGCGGCGAAAGGAGATTGCCGAGACCATTCAGAGGCATCAGGTCACCATCCTCTGCGGTGAAACCGGATCAGGAAAAACCACTCAACTACCCAAAATCTGTCTAACACTGGGGCGTGGCGCAGAACAGAAGATTGGACACACACAGCCTCGCCGCATTGCCGCCCGTGCAGTTGCCACCCGCATTGCCGAAGAGCTGAAGAGCACACTGGGCGAGCTGGTCGGTTTCAAGATCCGCTTTAGTGACCACAGCAAAAAGAGCAGTCGCATCAAACTGATGACCGATGGCATTCTGCTGGCCGAAACGCAATCTGATCCACTGCTCAAACAGTACGACACCATCATTATTGATGAGGCTCATGAACGCAGCCTCAATATCGATTTCCTTCTCGGTTATCTCAAACAGATTCTACCCAAACGCCCAGACCTGAAGCTGATCATCACCTCGGCCACCATCGACCCAGACCGCTTCTCTCGCCACTTTGACAACGCCCCCGTGCTCAATGTATCGGGCCGCACCTATCCAGTAGAGGTACGCTACCGTCCACCGGAAGAGGTAGATAGCAAAGAGGAGAGCAACAAACAGCGTCAGGATCGTACCCAGCGACAACAGCAGGCAATTCTCGATGCGGTACATGAGCTATCACGTGAAGGGCCGGGCGACATTCTGCTCTTCCTCAGTGGAGAGCGCGAGATCCGCGAAGTGGGCGAATTCCTCACTAAGGCGAGACTGTCACAGTGTGAGATCCTCCCCCTCTTCTCCCGCCTCTCTGCCAAAGAGCAGAACCGAATCTTTGCCAACCACTCCAGTCGACGCATTATTCTCTCCACCAATGTGGCAGAGACCTCATTGACGGTGCCCGGAATTCGTTACGTAATCGATAGCGGTACGGCACGCATCAGCCGCTACAGCCACCGCACAGGCATTCAACGTCTACCGATTGAGAAGGTATCCCAAGCTGCCGCCGACCAGCGCAAGGGACGTTGTGGACGTGTCGCTGACGGCATCTGCATTCGCCTCTATAGTGAGAGCGATTTTGACACCCGTTCTGCCTTTACCGATGCGGAGATTCTACGTACCCACCTTGCGCCAGTGATACTGCAGATGGCGGCACTGAAACTGGGGCAACCCGATCAGTTTCCGTTTATCGATCCTCCAGATCTACGTCTGATTCGTGATGGTTTCCGCACTCTGCATGAGTTAGGGGCGGTACACACCAATAACACCATCACCCCACTGGGCAAGAAGGTGGCCCGTTTTCCGGTCGACCCTCAAGTTGCACGCATGTTGCTGGCTGCAGAGCGTGAGAGCTGCCTGACCGAGATGTTAATCATCGCTGCCGCTCTCACCATTCAGGACCCACGCGAGCGCCCGCTGGATGCACAACAGGCTGCCGACCAGAAGCACGAACCATTTGAAGATGAGCAGTCTGACTTCCTCTTCTTCATCAACCTCTGGCACTTCTACGAAGAGCAGAAACAGCAGCTCTCCAGCGGTCAGCTACGTAAATTGTGCAAGACCAACTTCCTCTCCTGGATGCGAATGCGGGAGTGGCGCGAGGTACACACCCAACTACGTCAGCTCACCAAAGAGATGGGGCTGAAGCTGAACAACCAAGCTGCCGACTACGGCATGGTCCACCGAGCACTACTGACAGGGCTGTTGAGCCATATCGCCACGGTCAGTAGCGAGAAACACCTCTACAATGCCGCGCGCGGGGTACAGATGAAGATCTGGCCGGGATCGGGACAGTTCAAAAGCAATCCCAAGTGGATCATCGCTGCCGAAAAGGTGGAGACCTCACAGCTCTATGCCCGCATCGTCGCCCGCATTGAGCCGCAATGGGTAGAGCGCATCGGCAAACATCTACTCAAACACAGCTATGCAGAACCCCATTGGGAGAAGCGACGTGGACAGGTGGCGGCCTTTGAGACCGTCACCCTCTACGGCATCCCCATTGTGGCACGGCGCAAGACCAACTTCGGCCCAATTGACCCGAAAGAGTCGCGCAAGATCTTTATCCGCTTTGCTCTGGTCGAAGGGGAGCTACACACCCAAGGTAGCTTTCTCGCTAAGAATCGTAAACAGATTGAGGCGGTTGAGTCACTAGAGGCGAAGTCACGCCGCCGCGACATTCTGGCGGATGACCAAACCCTCTATGAGTTCTATGACCAGCACATCCCAGACGGGGTCTACTCAGCCCCCACCTTTGAGAAGTGGCGCAAGCAGGCAGAGAAAAAGAACCCATCACTGCTCTATCTGACCAAAGAGACATTGATGCAACACGATGCCGAGTCAGTACGCAATGGCAACCAATTTCCAGATCACCTCACTGTAGGGCGGGCAAAGCTCCCCTTGAGTTACCACTTTGAGCCTGAGAATGAGAGTGATGGGGTAACGCTTACACTCCCCGCAGAACTGCTACAACAGATGGAGCCAGAGAGCTTTGAGTGGCTGGTTCCGGGCCTGCTACGTGACCGGATCATAGCGATGCTGCGAGCACTCCCCAAGAGCTGGCGGAGAAATTTTGTCCCGGCCCCCGACTTTACCGATGCCGTGCTCCCCTCACTGAACCCACTGGATGGTCCACTCGGCCCACAGCTCTCCTCTCGCCTACGCCATATAACCGGGGTAACACTGCCAGAGAAGATCTGGCAAGATCTTACGCTGCCAGATCATCTGATGATGCGTTTTCAGATACTGGATAGCGATGGTCAAATTCAGCAGAGCGGGCGCAATCTAGCTGCACTACAAAAGCAGGGGCAATCCGCACCCGTTGCAGCCGTTACCCCCTCCACCAAAAAGAGAGCCGCAGCCGCCCCCACTCACCCACTGGAACGCAGGCACATCAGCCGCTGGGATTTTGGAGAGCTACCCGAATCGATAGAGGTCGAGCGTCACAATATCATAGTGACTCTCTATCCTGCGCTGGTGGCGACACGAAAAAAAGGGGAGCACACACTCTCTATCCAACTGCTCGACACCCCTGAGCAGGCAGAGCAAGCGAGCCAACGGGGTATCACATCCCTGTTTCAACAGGAACAACAGAGCCACCTGCAAAAACTACTGAAGCAACAGATCGACCAACAGAAGCTCTGCCTCCACTATCTCTCAATCGGGCGTTGTGAGGCACTGATCCAGGATCTACTACAGACGACTACCCATGCCGCCCTCTTCACAGCAGATTCATCCCTACCCAGATCCAGCGCCCACTATCAACAACGCTCCAAACAGGCACTGGAGACGCTACCCAGCCTGCTGCTGCACTATGGAAAGGTTACTGAAGCCGCACTGAAATCCCATCACCAACTGATGCGCCAACTCAAGGGCAGCGTCTCACCCACACAGCTGATGACCTACAGTAAGATCAAGAGCCACATCGAGACTCTGATCTATCCCAATTTTCTGCAACAGACCCCAGCAGAGTGGCTACCGGAGCTACCACGCTACCTACAAGCCGTAGAGAAACGGTTGGAGAAACTACAACAGAACCCGCAAGCAGATCGACAACGCGCACAGCAGTTAGCACCTCACTGGGACCCGTTTGAGAAACGCATCCATGACAACCACTCCCCCCAATTCATGGAGTACCGCTGGATGGTTGAGGAGTTTCGCGTCTCTCTGTTTGCCCAAGAGTTGGGCACAAAAAAATCGGTCTCAGCGGACCGACTCAAGAAGTTGTGGAAAAAGCTATAGGGTGCCTTATAGGGCAGCCGGCAATCTCAATATGCCTATGTTTGACTGCCCTCTTTTGACTGCTCTCTACTGAGCCTCTTGCTCCATCACCACTCGGTTCTTACCCGCCCCTTTTGCCCGGTAGAGCTGACGGTCTGCCAAATCAATCAGTAGATAATCATCATCTTTGGCTACTGGGATTTTACTTACCCCACCAATACTCACCGTTAACCAAGGGCTGGGCATCGATGCCCCCTCTGCAAAGGCCAATCGCAAGCACTCTATGGAGCAACGTATCTGTTCAGCCACACGCGCTACCCCATTCATATCCGTATTTGGCAACACGACACAGAACTCTTCACCACCATAACGGGCAACAAAATCAGCAGGACGATGTGGATGCATATTGACCTCCGCTGCAATTTTCTTCAGCGCCTCATCTCCCGCCAAATGCCCGTGCTGATCGTTATAGACCTTAAACCAGTCTACATCAATCATCAGCACCCCCAAGGGCTGCAGCTCCCTTCGAGCACGTCCCATCTCTGATACGATCTGAAGGTCCAAATAGTGTCGATTGTAAATTTGTGTCAACCCATCGTGTGTGGCTTGCTCAGAGAGCTGTACCGAGAGGCGACGTAACTGCTCCTGTGTCTCGATCAAACTCCTCTCATAGGCCCAGCTTGCACAACAGCTGCGCGCCATCTGCTTGAGCACATCGGCACGAAATGGCTTATCCATCATCAGGGTGTTCTTGCCCATCTCTTGGGAAATTTGATCCGTCGAGTAGTCTGAGTAAGCGCTCACAAAGATGATATAGATGGACTCATCGACCTCACGAATCCGCTTTGCCGTCTCTAGACCATCCCACCCTGGCGGCATGCGAATATCGATAAATGCAACTGCAAATGGCTCCCCCCGATGGGCAGCATCCTCCACCAAGGCCACCCCCTCTTCTCCCTGTGCTGCTGTAGCCACAACAAATTCGCGCTGCGGGGAGCCACCCTCCTGTTTCGGTAAATTTAACTCTTCCAGCCCTCTAAATTCAAAAGGGGGCTCATCTAGAATTTTCAGATAAACTTGTACAATTTTTGGCTCATCATCAATCACCAGTATGCGATTACTCTTTGCACTCATCTGCTGGCAACAACTGGACTGTTCTCGATCCTCAGCCATTTCAGAAAGGGGTTAAAGCAAACCCTTCTTCCTTACTGCAGAGTAGGATGGAATAGCCTGAGGCAATAGCATCATACACAACTCAATCATCTCCCCACGGCTCGGCTTCTCGCTCGGTAGTCAATAGCTTGACTCCTGCCTGCTCATTGGCTGCAAAAATAATTTTCACTTGATAGTTATCAGAAACCGTCAGCTGTTTACGTTTAGCACGCGCACTATCACGCGCATCACGATACTTCTCATGATTTTCGATAACCTCAACATTGCGATTAGGGAACATTTTGAACAAAAAATAGGGCACGAAACAACTCTCTTAAATATCTACTAACAAAGGAGGCCCTGAATCAATCCCATCACTTAAGCTCTACAGCCATGAAGGGCCTATTCAGAACATCTCTTCGACGATCTAGGTAATAACACCACCTCACCCTGAGGTTGAGGTGGCGTCAGTTCACCGACTTTTCAGGTAGCTCCTAGCGTTTTGCTTTTTTCTTTGGAGCAGCCCGCTTCACCTTCACAGGGGCCTTCTTAACGGCTACCTTCTTTTTAAGTGCTGCCTTTTTAGGTGCTGCTTTTTTCTTCACTACAGCCTTCTTCGGCGCTGCCTTTTTCGCGGCGGCCTTCTTCTTCACTGCGGCTTTCTTCGGTGCCGCCTTCTTCGCAGCTACCTTCTTCTTCACTGCGGCTTTCTTCGG
>JABGQL010000098.1:13047-14545 GCA_018648825.1 Gammaproteobacteria bacterium | reverse complement strand
TCTTCGGTGCCGCCTTCTTCGCAGCTACCTTCTTCTTCACTGCGGCTTTCTTCGGGGCCGCCTTCTTCGCGGCTACCTTCTTCTTCACTGCAGCTTTCTTCGGTGCCGCCTTCTTCGCAGCTACCTTCTTCTTCACTGCGGCTTTCTTCGGCGCTGCCTTCTTCGCGGCTGCCTTCTTCACTGCGGCTTTCTTCGGCGCTGCCTTCTTCGCGGCTGCCTTCTTCTTCACTGCGGCTTTCTTCGGTGCTGCCTTCTTCGCGGCTACTTTCTTCTTCACTGCAGCTTTCTTCGGTGCTGCCTTCTTCGCGGGCACCTTCTTCTTCACCGCAGCTTTCTTCGGTGCTGCCTTCTTCGCAGCTACTTTCTTCTTCGCCACAGCTTTCTTCGGTGCTGCCTTCTTCGCAGCTACCTTCTTCTTCACAACCGCCTTTTTAGGCGCCGCTTTCTTCCCTGGCGCACTCTTTTTAGGGGTTGCTGCCTTTTTGGCAACGGCCTTCTTCGGAGCTACTTTTTTCTTGGCTACCGCCTTCTTCTTCGGCGCTGCTTTCTTCTTTTTCTTCTCTGCTTTTGCCATTACCACTTCCTCTTCTTTCTGAATTGAACTGACTTGGAACTCAGGTGCTGCCTTCTTCAGCTGTTCTGCGGCCTGCGCAACCATTTTAAACACTCGACTCTGTTCGAAACCTCCCTGAACAATCTTCAAGCGCCCCTCATAATATTTGGCCAACGGAGCCTCAATCGACTCATAATCCCGCAAACGACGACTGATCTTCTCTTCACGATCATCTACGCGACTGTGCAAGCGTCCACCACAAGCATCGCAAATGCGCTCTACAACTGGTGGATTGGTATAGATATTGAACTGCGAACCACACTCACGACAGCTACGCTGACCGGTCATGGCCTCCATAAATTCATCATAGTCGTACTTCAGCAGCACAACACCGGCAAAGGCTGCTCCATGGCGCAACAAGAAGGCATCAATCCCCTTTGCCTGAGCATCGGTTCTTGGACCACCCTCCAGAACAAAACCAGCGGCAACATCCTCCTCTCTGAGACGAGTCTGCAATACCTGCATAATTAAATCATCATGCACAGGGCGTTTGCCCTTCTGCCCTTTGAGGATATCCACTCCCAATGAAGAGCCGCTATCGACCTCCAACTTCAGCAGAGCTCCGATAGAAATCATCGGAAGACCGAATCGTTCAGCCAGCTGCTCTGCATACTCTTCTTTTCCGGACCCGCGCGGTCCTAACAACGCTACTCGTACCATTTTCTACACTTAACCTCTCAATGAAGACCTAAAAATCCAGTTCTCTGTGCAGGAGAACCCCCGAGTGGATCTTGATTTTTTATAATTCAATTGGTGTTGTTTATTTGTGACTGGAGCCACTTTTCTGTATAAGTTCAGTCACCTATTGTTTTGTAGCACCTATATATTCAGTTCACCGAAAAAAGTCAAACAATTTATCACTTTCTTAACCACTTTTTATAGCCC
>JABGQL010000098.1:8813-12947 GCA_018648825.1 Gammaproteobacteria bacterium | reverse complement strand
TTCAAATGACTACAATGAAAAAGCAAGGAGTAAACTGAATGTCAGTAAAAAATGCATTCTATGCACAATCTGGCGGTGTAACCGCTGTAATTAGCGCCTCAGCCTGTGGCGTGATTGAGACTGCCCGTAAACATAGCGACAAGATCGGTACCGTATACGCTGGGCGTAACGGTATTATTGGCGCCTTGACCGAGGAGCTGATCGACACCTCTAAAGAGTCTGATGAGAATATCGCCGCACTAAAATCAGTCCCTTCAGGCTGTTTTGGCTCTTGCCGCTTTAAGCTCAAGAGCTTGGAAGAGAACAAGCGCGAATATGAGCGCCTGATCGAGGTCTTCAAGGCACACAACATTGGCTACTTCTTCTACAACGGCGGTGGCGACTCCGCAGATACCTGCTATAAGGTCTCTCAGCTCTCTGAGAAGATGGGCTACCCAGTACAGGCGATCCACGTCCCTAAAACCGTGGATAACGATCTGCCTATCACCGATAACTGCCCAGGTTTCGGCTCTGTCGCCAAGTACATCGCAGTCTCTACCCTAGAGGCCTCTTATGATGTGCGCTCTATGGCAGCGACCTCCACCAAGATCTTTGTGATTGAGGTGATGGGCCGTCACGCAGGCTGGATTGCTGCAGCTGGCGCACTGGTTGAGGATTACGATATTCCTGTAGTTACTCTATTCCCAGAGGTTGAGTTCAACCAGGAGAAGTTCCTCGCTGCGGTTGACGCCAAGGTGAAAGAGCACGGCTACTGCACCATCGTAGTCTCTGAGGGCGCTCACTGGCCTGACGGCACCTTCCTTGCTGAGCAGGGTACACGCGACTCCTTCGGTCACGCTCAGCTGGGCGGTGCTGCTCCAGTTGTTGCCAACATCATTAAGGATGCACTCGGTTACAAGTTCCACTGGGCAGTTGCAGATTATCTGCAGCGTGCTGCACGTCACCTCGCATCCGAGTCTGACGTTGAGCAGGCCTATGCACTGGGTGAGGCTGCAGTAAACTACGCTCTAGAGGGCGATAACTCCATTATGCCTACCGTAGACCGTATCTCCAGCTCCCCTTATGAGTGGAAGATTGGCAAGGCCAATCTCTCTGAGGTTGCCAACGTCGAGAAGATGATGCCCATGGATTTCATCTCTGAAGATGGCTTCGGTATTACTGACGCCTGCAAAGAGTATCTCTATCCCCTCATTAAGGGAGAAGCATACCCTGAGTATGATGAGAACGGAATGCCTAAATATGTGACTTTAGACAATGTATCTGTAGAGAAAAAGCTCGAAGATTTCGAGTTGTAATTTAAAACCCAACCAACAGGGTTACAGGATGTAGCCCTGTTTTTTTTAACCTTCAGGAGATCGTAATGCCCAACGAACTTTTATTTGCACTGATCGCAGGCTTTGCTGCGGTTGCTTACGGCTACGTGTCCATTCAATGGATCAACGCCAAATCTAGCGGTAATGAGCGGATGCAAGAGATTGCTGCCGCTATTCAACAGGGGGCGCAGGCCTACCTTACACGCCAATACACGGCCATCAGCTATGTTGGTATCGCGCTGTTCTTTGTTATTGGATTTGCTCTGGATTGGGCCTCTGCAATCGGCTTTGCAATTGGCGCCATCTTCTCCGGTGCTGCCGGCTTCATCGGAATGAACATCTCTGTTCGCTCCAACTCGCGTACTGCTGAAGCTGCCAATGACGGTATCAACGCTGCCTTCCAGGTCGCCTTCCGTGGCGGTGCAATCACCGGTATGTTGGTCGTAGGACTAGGCATTTTGGGTGTTGCGGGTTACTACGCAATCCTCAGCGCAACCGGTATGGCTACCGCTGATATACTGCACGCACTGGTCGGTCTCGCCTTCGGTGGCTCTCTGATCTCTATCTTTGCCCGTCTTGGTGGCGGCATCTTCACCAAGGGTGCAGATGTTGGCGCAGATATCGTAGGTAAGGTTGAGGCTGGAATCCCTGAGGATGACCCCCGTAACCCTGCGGTAATCGCTGATAACGTGGGCGACAATGTAGGTGACTGTGCCGGTATGGCAGCTGACCTATTCGAGACCTACGCAGTAACCACAGTAGCAACTATGCTACTGGGTATGTTGATGGTTGAAGGCAATAGCGCAGCTGTACTCTACCCACTGGTACTGGGCGGCATCTCTATTGCGGCCTCTATTGCCGGCACCTACTTCGTGAAGGTTTCTGATGGCGGTAAGATCATGAACGCACTCTATCGTGGACTGGCAGTTGCTGGTGCGATTGCTGCGGTCATCTTCTACCCTGTTACCACCATGATGTTTGGTGACTCGATAAACATCAGTGGTGTTGAAGTGGCTTCACTCAATATCTACTACGCTGCACTGATCGGCCTGGTACTGACAGCGGCTATGGTAGTGATTACCGAGTACTACACCGCAACCGAGTATGCGCCAGTACGTGATATCGCTGCGGCCTCCACCACGGGTGACGGCACCAACGTAATCGCGGGTCTGGGTGTATCTATGAAATCCACTGCCGCTCCTGTAATGGCAGTTTGTGCTTCAATCTATGGCTCTTACGAGCTGGCTGGACTGTATGGTATTGCGATTGCTGCAACCTCCATGCTCTCTATGACCGGTATCATCGTTGCACTGGATGCATACGGTCCTATCACCGATAACGCTGGTGGTATTGCTGAGATGGCTGAGCTTCCTGAAGCGATCCGTAACATTACCGATCCTCTGGATGCTGTGGGTAACACCACCAAGGCGGTTACCAAGGGTTACGCGATTGGCTCTGCTGGTCTCGCTACACTGGTTCTATTTGCCGACTATACCCACGCACTGGGTGGCAATGTCAGCTTTGACCTCTCCAACCACATGGTCATCATCGGCCTGTTCCTGGGCGGTATGATCCCATACCTGTTCGGCGCAATGGCGATGGAGGCGGTTGGTCGTGCAGCAGGCGGCATCGTAAATGAGGTACGTCGTCAGTTCCGCGAGATCCCTGGGATCATGGATGGCTCTGCAAAACCTGACTATGGTAAGGCAGTAGATATGCTGACCATTGCAGCGATCAGAGAGATGATCGTTCCTTCTATCCTCCCTATTGCGGCACCGATTGCAGTCGGCCTGTTGCTGGGTAAAGAGGCACTGGGTGGCATGCTGATCGGTACTATCGTAACCGGTATTTTCATCGCTATCTCTATGACCACCGGTGGTGGTGCATGGGATAACGCGAAGAAGTATATCGAGGACGGTAACTTCGGTGGTAAAGGTTCTGATGCCCATAAGGCAGCAGTAACTGGTGACACTGTCGGTGATCCGTACAAGGATACAGCTGGTCCAGCGATCAACCCACTGATCAAGATCATCAATATCGTTGCACTGATGATGGTACCTCTACTGTAATCTTCACTATTTGAAGATTCCCGAAAGGGGGTACAATAGGGCCAGCTTTTAGCTGGCCCTTTTTTATGGCTGGCTCATTAATAGAATTTTTCAGGAGAGTAAACTATGAATTTGGATCGAGTCTCAACTGGTGAAAATATCCCCGAAGAGATCAATGTAATCATTGAGATCCCTGCCAACGCAGACCCCGTAAAGTATGAGGTCGATAAAGAGACCGGAGCCATGTTCGTGGACCGCTTTATGAACACAGCGATGCACTACCCCTGTAACTATGGCTATGTACCTCATACCCTCTCTGACGATGGCGACCCAGTGGATGTACTGGTGGTCACCCCTTACCCCATCATTAGTGGTTCCGTAATCCGCTGTCGCCCAGTTGGTGTACTGCAGATGACCGATGAAGCCGGTGCAGATGCCAAGGTGCTAGCGGTGCCTGTCTCCAAGCTCTGCTCCATCTACAAGCATGCCGAGAAGCCTGAGGATGTCTCTCCAGTGCTGCTAGATAAAATCTCTCACTTCTTTGAACACTACAAGGACCTGGAAGAGGGGAAATGGGTCAAGGTCGATGGCTGGGAAGGTAAAGAGGCTGCACATAAAGAGATCCTCGATAGTATTGAGCGCTTCCAGAACGCCCCCGAAAAACCGCACTTCTAACCGCTGCCCCCTATGAAAATTTGTGTAATCTCTGATACCCATGACCGGGTAGAGTACCTCCATGCCGCACTGGAGGATGCCAAGGCACGTGGTGCCGA
>JABGQL010000098.1:6753-8713 GCA_018648825.1 Gammaproteobacteria bacterium | reverse complement strand
ACCGGGTAGAGTACCTCCATGCCGCACTGGAGGATGCCAAGGCACGTGGTGCCGAAGCAGTGATCCATTGCGGTGATGTTGTAGCCCCCTACACCCTAAAAGGGGCGCGCCAGTTTGGGCTCCCCATCCATGTCATCCACGGCAACAACAAGGGTGACCTAGCTGTAATGGGAAAGCTCTCTCACGACCCTGAAAGCCTGGTCACCTACCATGGGCGCGATGCAGCAATAGAGCTACAGGGCAAGCGGGTCTTCATCGTCCACTTCCCCAACTATGCCGAGGCTCTGGCACTTACAGGTAAATATGACCTGATCTGCTGTGGACACAACCACCGCTGTAGCATTCAGACCATTGAGCATGCCCGTGACGGCGGTTACAGCTTAGTCGTTAACCCCGGCAGCGCATCAGGTATGGGGCGAATACAACCCACCTATGCGATGGGTGATCTGGAGAGTATGGAGTTTGAGATCCTCCCCATCCCTGAACCAGAGTGGTCCCCCTTCAAACCTTGTAGCTAAAGTCAGACTTGTAGCTAAAGCTAGAGTAAGAATCTCTCCACTTTCCAGCATTAACAGCAGCCCAACCATGTACCACCATCCGTTGAAACTGGCCCTTCTCCTTATTTTAACCCTGCTCACATTGCCCCTGCAGGCGGGGATCTCCCCTCTCGCCTTTGGCAGTCGGGGAGGCGTGCCAACACTGGCACCGATGTTAGAGCAGGTAATTCCAGCAGTAGTCTCCATCTCAGCTACGCTAGAGTCAGGCAGTGCCAACACCACCTCAACCACGCAACCAGCCCCCTCTCCACTGCAGCACAACCACTCTGGGCTCGGCTCTGGGGTGATCATTGACCACCATCGCGGGGTGATTGTCACCAACCACCACCTCATTGAGGGGGCCAAACGCATCGAGGTGAAGCTAGAGGATGGGCGCAGCTTTGATGCCACCCCACTCGGCAGCGATCAAGAGACCGATATCGCCCTGCTACAGATCAACGCCTCCAACCTTCAAGCACTGCCACTGGGAGACTCTGGCGCACTACGGGTTGGTGATTTTGTGATTGCCGTCGGCAACCCCTTTGGACTGGGCAATACGGCCACTTCCGGTATTGTCAGTGCACTGGGGCGCTCCAATCTAGGGCTGGAGCGCTTTGAGGAGTTTATCCAGACCGACGCCTCCATCAATGTCGGCAACTCGGGTGGCGCACTGGTCAACCTCAACGGCAAGCTGGTCGGGATCAACACCGCGATCCTCGCCCCCAACGGCGGTAGTGTTGGCATCGGTTTTGCCATCCCTATCAATATGGTGCGCGAGATCAGCAATCAGCTACTACGTCACGGCAAGGTACAACGTGGTCACCTTGGCATCCGCGCCAAATCACTCTCAACCAATCTGGCACGCAGCCTGCGCCTGCCCGCTGACCAAGGGGTTATGGTAGAGCAGATTGAGCCGGGATCACCTGCCGACCATGCACGAATCCGCAAGGGCGATATTATCACCACCATCAATACACACAATATCAGCAGCCCAACACAACTGGAAAATGTGATCGGACTCTTTCCGGTAGGCAAAAAGGTGAAGATCAGCCTGATCCGTGGCAACCTACGACACAACCTCTTCGCCACCATACAACCCAAGGTAGAACAGACTCTCGCAGGTAAAAAACTCAGTAGCAACCTCAGCGGCACCGTGCTAACACCACTTTCGAGCGAACAGAAGAGTTTCTATATTTCCGGCGGCATTGCCGTACAGTCGGTTGACCCACAGCAGGCTGGGTGGGCATTGGGGCTACGCCCTGGGGATGTCATCTACTCCCTCAACCGTCAACCGATCACCTCTCTGGACGAGATCGAACAGGCCGCCGCACTCTCTGACAAGATGGTGATCATCCGTCTCTATCGCGGCGAGAAAATCCTTGAGATAATTATGCGTTAGCTACGGGGGACTGGCCCATAGGGCG
>JABGQL010000098.1:0-6653 GCA_018648825.1 Gammaproteobacteria bacterium | reverse complement strand
GAGAAAATCCTTGAGATAATTATGCGTTAGCTACGGGGGACTGGCCCATAGGGCGCACTGCGCTCTTGGTCATGACGCAGCATACGGTACTCCACAAACTCAGCCTCACTCTTACAGTGTAGAAACGGGTTACCCGCACGCTCCTCGGCCAGCGTAGAGGTTGCCTGAGTCGAGTAGCTGTGACCGGGAAAAACCCGTGTCTCTGGGGCAAACTCTCCCAACAGCCGATGCAGTGAGTGGTACATCGCCCGTGGGTCTCCTCCCTCCAGATCACAACGCCCACAGCCAAAGACAAACAGCGTATCTCCAGTAATCAGGTTTCCGTCCACATGGTAGCAGCTGCCACCCGGCGTATGGCCCGGTGTTGCTACACCAACGATCTCACTCTCCCCCAGCTGTAGCTGAAAGGGAGCCTCAAAGCTGTTCCACCCCTTATCATTCAAACCAAAGTGGTCTGCCTCCAACCGGCTTAGATAGACCGTTGCCCCACTCTCTTGCTGCAAACGCTCCACCCCATTGATATGGTCATGATGCCCATGGGTCAACAGAATGGCACTAATCTTTAGCCCCTCTGCCGTACAAAATGTGCTGATCTTATCGACCTCCCAAGCGGGATCAACCACCGCAACACTCAAACTGCTGCGGTCAATAATCAAATGCACATAGTTGTGCATCGTCCCCAGCTCTAGGGTATGAATTTCTGCCATGGTAAAAACACTCTGCGGTTATAATTGGACGCTATTTTACACAGCAACAAACCTCCCTACCGTGACCACACCCCCAAAAGATTCTGCAGCAAAAAAAGCTGCACCGAAAAAGAGACGCCGCTCTCCAGCTGCGCAACCCCCAGCCCCCACCTTTGCCAGCCAGTTCCGTGGTGCCGCCCCCTATATCAATGCACACCGCGGACGCACCGTTGTCATCACCTTCAGCGGCGAACTGATGGAGTCCCCACGCTTCCTTGAGTTGATTCAGGATATCACCCTGCTCAACAGCCTCGGCATCCGTCTGGTACTGGTGCATGGTGCCCGTCCACAGATTGAAGAGCGACTGGAGGAGTTTGATGCCAAAAGCGAGATCGTCAACGGTCTGCGTGTCACTAATGAGGATGCCCTACTCTGCGTCAAGGAGTCGGTGGGCACCATCCGCATTAACCTAGAGGGGCTACTCTCTACCGGGCTACCCAACTCTCCCATGGCAGGGGCTGACATCCGTGTCGCCTCCGGTAACTTTGTCACTGCACGCCCGCTGGGTGTACGCGACGGTATCGACTACCAACATACCGGAGAGGTACGCCGTATCAATACCGAGGCGATCGAGAAGCTGCTCGACAGCGGATTTATTGTGCTGCTCTCCCCACTCGGCACCTCCCCCACGGGAGAGGTCTTCAACCTCAGTAGTGAAGATGTCGCCACCACCGCTGCCATCCAGCTCAAGGCCGACAAGATGCTGGCGCTGGGAGAGGGGTCAGGACTACTCGACCCACGCAAAAAGTTGATTCGAGAACTGACTCCAGACGAGGCCGAGCAGGCACTTCAAAGTGCAAAGAACCTACCGGAGCAGACCTCCCGCCACCTTATCAGTGCGATCCACGCCTGCCGCCAAGGGGTACCCCGTGCGCACATCCTCAACACCGAGGAGCCAGGTGCGCTACTACAAGAGCTATTCACCCGTGATGGCGTAGGCACCATGATCACCGCTCAGCGCTATGATGAGATCCGTCAGGCCACCATTGAGGATATTGGCGGCATCATTGAGTTGATTGAACCACTGGAGAAGGATGGCATTCTGGTACCCCGCTCACGCGAACTGCTGGAGATTCAGATTGACCACTACATTGTGATGGAGCGCGATGGCACCATCATCGGTGTGGTAGCCCTCTTCCCCTACGAGACACAGAAGGTGGCAGAGATCGCCAGCCTTGCCATCCACCCAGAGTATCAGAACCGGGGGCGCGGCAAAGTGCTACTCCAATATATTGATCACCGCTTCAACCGCATCAAGAACAACCCCATTGAGCAGCTCTTTGTCCTCTCTACCCGTACCGCACACTGGTTTCAGGAGCTGGGCTATGAGCCAGCCAAACTGGCCGATCTGCCCGTTGAGCGGCAGTCGCTCTACAACTACAAACGCAACTCTAAGGTCTTTATCCGCACCTTGATCGAGAAAAATTAATGGCAAAAAAAGCCCCCATTGCAAAACGCTTTCGCGGTTTTCTGCCGGTTGTAGTCGATGTAGAGACGGGCGGTTTTGATGCAAAAAAAGATGCCCTGCTGGAGATTGCAGCATCCATCCTTAACTATGATGAGAACGGACAATTGGCGATTCAAGAGAGTCATGAGCAGCATGTACTGCCATTTAAAAATGCCAACCTCGACCCCAAGGCGCTGGAGTTTATCGGCCTGAAAGATCCGTGGCACCCCTTCCGTATGGCCATTGAGGAGCCAGAGGCTCTAAAGAAAATCTTTGAACCGATCCGCAAAGCGGTAAGAGCAACAGGCTGTAGCCGTGCGATTCTAATCGGTCACAACGCCTGGTTTGATCTCGGCTTTGTCAATGCGGCGATTGAACGCTGTAAGATCAAGAATAGCCCCTTCCACGCCTTCAGTAGTTTTGATACTGCCACACTCGGTGGTGTCTTTTACGGACAGACCGTATTAGCACGCATGGCTGAGGCCGCCGATGTCAAATGGAACCACGAGGCGGCCCACTCGGCACTCTATGATACCGAGGAGACCGCCAAGCTATTCTGTAAGATGGTTAATGATTGGGACCAGATGAGCGGAAGGTTTGAGGGGATACTCCCCTAGGCCAAGCACTCTTTGATAAAGCAGGAATTGCCGTAAGCATCTTTTATCCAACTAGCCTCTCCTAATATTAAAATTGCCCTATAATCCCCACTATTTCACACGGGTTTGTACCCTCCTGAACTGCTCTAGAGCCAGTAGCCTTACCCCCCCAAGAATGAGCATAAACGAAAAAAAAATCTCACGAAGAGCCCTCCTGAAGGCGAGTACAGCGATCGCCACCTCTCCCCTCTTCTTTGTTCGTAATGGCTGGGCCGGAACCTTTAACCCTGACAAAAACGCCCAAGTCACCCTCGGCTTTAATATTCCACAAACAGGAAGCTATAGTGAAGAGGGGGCAGATGAGCTAAGAGGCTACAAGCTGGCCGTTGAGCACCTCAATGGAGAGGGGGATGGCGGCATGCTGCATACGCTCAAGCCACTTCACCTGAATGGAAACGGCATCCTCGGAAAGAGAGTGGATTACGTGATCGGGGACACCCATACCGATCCAAAAGATGCAGTGGCCTATGCCCGCCACATGATGACGATTGACCAAGTGAGTATGGTCAGTGGCGGCTCCTCTTCTGCTGTGGCCATTGCGGTGCAGAAACTGGCGCAGCAGTTGGGGGTGATCTTTATGGCAGGGTTGACCCACTCCAATGATACGACAGGTAAAGACCGCCGCCGCTATGGCTTTCGACACTTCTTTAATGCTCAAATGAGCGGCATGGCACTGGGGCCCATTCTGGAACGAGAGTTGGGAGGTGAGCGCTCAGCCTTCCACCTGACGGCAGACTACACTTGGGGCTGGACCCAGGAGGCCTCTATCCGTGAAACCACGGAGGGGCTGGGGTGGCGTACTCTGAAGACCGTGCGCACCCCCATCGGCACCAGTGATTACTCCCCCTATATTGACGCGATCCGCAACTCTGGGGCAGATACCCTTATCCTCAACCACTACGGACAAGACATGATCCACTCGCTGACACAAGTCACTGAGGCTGGATTGCGAGATCGTCAGGTCAACGGCAACGACTTCAAGGTAGTGGCACCACTCTACTCCCGATTAATGGCACAGGGAGCGGGAGATGCCCTTAAGGGGGTGTTGGGTACCAGCAACTGGCACTGGTCACTGCAGGATGCGGGCTCAAAGGCCTTTACCACCTCTTTTGCCAACCGTTATGGTTTTCCCCCTTCACAAGCCGCACACACCTGTTATGTTCAGACCCTGCTCTACGCCACAGCAGTTGAGCGTGCAGGGACACTCCACCCGCCTGAGGTGATCCGTCAACTGGAGGGGCTGAACTTTGAGGGGGCTGGGAATGGTCCAGTAGAATACCGCGCAGAAGATCACCAATGTATGAAATCCGTACTGGTGGTACGCGGCAACCCAAATCCCAGTAGTCGCTTTGATCTACTGGAGGTGGAGCAAGAGGTGCCGCGTCAGCAGGTTACCTACTCGGCAAATCGCTTTCCCGGTGAGTTGGGTCCCTATCAGGTGGAAGAGGCATGAAGCTCCAGTCGAGGTTGCTGCTCCTGTTGTTGCTACTGGGGTGGGCGCCGTTGGCACTGTTTGCCTGGATCTCCGACCAGAATACACGCAACGGTTTGGTAGAGCGGGTCGAACAGCGCATGGCCGATGTTCGCGACCTCAAAGCTCTACAGATCGAAGAGTATATGCGACAGATTTCACTATATACAGAGACACTCTCTCAAACTCCATTGGTTGTTGAAGCCATGCAACAGCTGCCACAGGCCTTTCAACAGATCACTGCAGAGCAGGCTCGTAATCACTACATCTATAACAATCCCAACTCACTGAACCAGCTTGGAAGGCTGATCGATGCCAAAGATGGCAGTGACTACAGCCAAATACACCGTAAGATCCACCCCTTTTTACATCGCTTCATCCATGACTTTGAGTTCTATGATCTGTTTCTGATCGATCTAAAGGGAAATATCATCTACAGTGCCGACAAAGAGAGTGATTTTGCCACCAATGTAGAGCAGATGGGAGCTACCCGACACCACTTGAGGGCACTTTATCAACAACTCTGTGACTGTGATGGAGGGAATCAGGTGGAGCTCTCACCGGTAACCCCCTACCTCCCCACGGCTCTGGAGCCGGCAGGGTTTATCGCTTCTCCCATTGAGAGCGCTGAGGGGGCCAGTCTGGGCGTACTGGTACTGCAGTACACAATGGCCCCCATCAACCGAGTAATCAATAACCGTCAGGGGATTCACCCCTCCAGTAAGGTGCTACTGATTCAGGAGGATAAAGAGGATGAGAGCCGCTATGTTTTTCTAAATGATGTCGGAATGAGCTGGAAAGAGAAGGCACAACTCGAATCCTTTCACCAAAAGATGGCACAGAGCAAAAACGGGCTTGCTCCGGTAGTTCGTGCTCTACGCGGGGAGATAGGAAGTGAGTACATAGCAAACACCCCACGCGGTGCAATTTTTGCAGCTTGGCGACCCGTGACTGAACAGAACTGGGGACTGGTGATACGTGCAAATGAGACCGCAATATTGGCAGAGGCCAACCAAGATCACCGTCAGGTAATTGTTGCGCTGGTGCTATTACTATTGCTGATTTTAGTAGCTGCGTGGTTACAGTCCAGACAGCTGATTCACCCTATTCACCGCTTATTACAAGGCGTACAACAGGTTGGAAGGCAGCAGTTTCAGTTACAGCTGAATACGCATCGCAGCGATGAGCTGGGAGACCTCAACCGTGCCGTAGTGCAGATGGGAGAAGATCTACAGCGTATCACTCAATCTGCAGAAAATGAGAAGAGGCGCTATCAAACCCTGTTTAATGAGGCCAGTGATGCCATTTTCATTATGAGTGGTAACCGTTTGATTGACTGCAACCAGATGACGCTACAGATCTTTGGCTGTGGAGATAAAGAGGATATTATCGGACACACCCCATCAGCCTTCTCACCAGAGTACCAGCCCGATGGTGGAAGTTCTGCAAAGACTGCAGAGAAGCTGATCCAAGCCACCTATGCAGGAGTGCCACAACAGTTTGAGTGGCAGCACCGTCGCCTAGATGGTTCCCTGTTTGATGCCGAGGTAGGGCTGAACCGGATTGAGGTAGATAATAAGGTCTACCTGCAAACGATCGTGCGTGATATTACTGCTCGCAAGCAGATTGAACTGTCACTACAGCAGGCCAAGGAGGCCGCTGAGAAAGCCAGTCAAACCAAGGATGACTTCCTCGCCTCGATGAGCCATGAGCTGCGGACCCCACTGACTGCCATTATCGGCAATAGTGAATTCCTTGCGGAACAGGTTGTGGACCCAGAGCAGCGAGAGATCGTCTGCGCAATTGAGATGGCCGGACGAGGTCAGTTGGCGTTGGTCAACGATATTCTCGATATGTCCAAGATTGAGTCGGGCAAGTTCGCTATTGAAGAGGCTCCCTATGAGCTTGCGCGGCTACTCAGTGACCTGAAACATATGCTCGATACTCGGGCCAAGGATGCCGGTCTGGAACTGGTAATTCGGCAACGTAAAGCGGAGCATAATCTGCTGCTGGGGGATGTGCAGCGTATTGGGCAGATTCTCATTAACCTAATCAGTAATGCCATTAAATTTACCGAACAGGGGCGTGTAGAACTCACCACTTGGAACGATGGGCATTACCTCTTTTTCAGGGTAGAAGACAGTGGAATTGGGATGACACCAGGGACACTAGACCACCTCTTCCAGCGTTTTGAGCAGGCTGATAATACGATCTCCCGCCGCTTCGGGGGGAGTGGCTTGGGGCTATTTATCTCAGACTCCCTGGCTGAACTGATGGGAGGTAACCGTTCAGACCCCAGTTCATTAGGGTAATCAATTTAACGAAATAGTGGA
>JABGQL010000043.1 GCA_018648825.1 Gammaproteobacteria bacterium | reverse complement strand
CCCCCCTGTCCCTCCCCCTCCCTATATGGGGGAGGGACTCTCTACCTGAATAGATAACAGACATTTGCTGCTTTTATGAAACCATCGGTTGCGCTACAGGAAAATCGTAATCTGATTCGTCAGGTGGTGGCGGCGCACCGTGCCTCTGATCCGCGTGTTTTTGGGTCAGTAATTCATGGTAGTGATGAGGATGGGAGTGACTTAGACCTGTTGGTTGAACCAACCTCAGAGACTACATTGTTTGATATTGGTGCGATTCGTGATGAGCTATATCAAGGGCTAAAGGTTCCGGTTGATGTTCTGACGCCGAATGCACTTCCTGACTCCTTTCGTGATCTGGTGCTTGCTGAGGCTGTTCCTGTATGAGTGATCCAAGGAGTCGCCTTCACGACTATCTGGATCATATATTGGTCGCTATTGAGCGCATTGAGCGTTATACAGAAGAGGTCGATGAGGTGGCCTTTTTGCAAAATGAACTGATACAGGATGCTGTGATCCGTAATCTTGAGATTGTGGGTGAAGCCAGTAACAATATTGAGAAGGGTTTCCCGAACTTTGTTGTAGCCAATCCTGAGATTCCACTCTCGTTTGCTTATCAGATGCGCAATGTTGTTGCGCATGGTTATTTTAAAGTGGATCTGGAGGTGGTTTGGAAAACAATCCAGACGGATATTCCTGTTTTCTATACTCAGATTGATGCTGCTAAGAAACATCTGAAAGATTAAGAGTTGTTTGATAATAAGAGGGTAACGATGGTCCAGCCTTGAAATAGGTTGGCTTATCAAAGCAGAGGTAAGAGAGGAGCTTACACTGCAATACAAAAGTGGTTAAAGGAGAAGTGAGTGAGTAACCAATCAAAAATCAGCCAACAGTACGCCCGTTTCGTACTGAGGTTCCGTTGGCCTATTATCCTGCTGTTGATCGCATCCACCCTGGCGGGTGCGCTGTTTGTTGATCAACTCGATATTCGTAATGATCCCGATACACTGCTACCCCCAACCGACCGTTATGTGGCCACCAATCTCTATGGTGAGCATACCTTCGGCATGGGCAACTTGATGGTGTGGGGGATGAAGGTAAAAGAGGGGGATATCTACCAAAATGGTGACCCCTGGTTTATCAATATGGTGCAGCAGCTGCATAATGATGTAACCGCGCTGAAGCACGCCAACTCTCCCAATTTTATCGACATCGCCTCCTCCAAGGTGAAGTATATGGGGCTGGATGAGGAGGGGAGTCTGCAGTTCAAGCGTATGTTGCCGGTTGAGGGAATCCCCACGGATAACCCCGAGCAGGCCAAGGCCGATCTACAGTTCCTCGAAGATGCACTGCATAACCATCCCGCGATGGAGTCGATGCTGGTCTACTATGAGGATGATGCGGGTAACAAGTGTGATCTGATTGATAGTGAGGGTCACCTCACCGTTGCTACTCGTGCTCATGCCCATAACGACTGTAAGGCCAAGGCCTCCTTTATTATTGGTGATTACAATGATGATGTGAAGGGCGACTACCTGCCATGGGTGCGCAGTGTTGCGGCACTGGTGGAGCAGTACCGTGAGAAGTATGGCGATCGTGTTGAGTTCCTGACTGCGGGTGAACCCTACTTCCTCGCCTACATGTTGTTGGAGCTGGTAGAGAAGAGTTGGCTCTTTATCATCTCACTGCTGATTGTGGTGGGTGTGCTCTGGTATGAGTTCCGCAGTTGGCAAGGTGCAATACTGCCGCTAGTGGGTGTGGGTATGACCATTATCCTAACCTTGGGGTTGATGGGCTTTACTCAGTTTAAATTGACAACCATGATGGTGCTAACGCCGATGCTGCTATTGGCGATTGGTATCGGTCACTCAGTGCAGATCATGCGTCGTTATATGCAGGAGCTACATGCGCCGCGTTGCGACTCACCGGAACAGGCCGCTGAGGTGGCGATTGGTTATACGATTGTCCCTGCAACGCTGTCGATCATCACCGATATGGTGGGATTTTTCACGCTATCGTTTGTCGATATCTCGTTCTACAAGGCGTACGCCTACTTCGGTATGTTTGGGATGGCGACGTTACTGTTAACCACAACCACACTGATTCCACTGTTGTTGATCACCTTTACGCCCAAGAAAGATGAGTGTGCGGATGAGCGCACTTGGGAATTGACCATGGGGCGCAGACTCTCCGCGATGCTGGCAGGTCCGGGTAAGTGGATCCCTGTTGGGATTCTGGCCGTGGTGATGGTGGTCTCTGCTCAGTATGCGAAGCTGGGTGAAGGTCTTGATGCGATGAGTGCCGAGAACCCGACCGCTGAGCAGGCCCGTATCCAGAGAGAGGGCGATATCATGCCGGGGGTAGAGAAAGGCATTAACTACTCACGTGCCGCCTTTAAGGATCACTTTATGCTCGGTAGCCTCTTCGGTGAAGAGGAAGTGATGATTGATGGCAGGCCATCGAATGTCGCGGCCATTCATGAGTTGGAGCGTCTCGGTAACATTATGCCGGGGGTAATCTCGGTGAACATCCCTGTGCGCTCGAAGAAGACACCGCTGCCGGACTGTGTTGGCGATGCCTATAATGATGATGGCGATCGTGTGATGGGGCCGGATGTCTGTTTTGATGCGGATGAAGATCCAGTGCAGGGAATCTTCAACGATGCCTCTGTACTGGCGGCTCTGAACCAGCTGGAGGAGTGGATGCGTGGCCATGAGTACATTGGCTACACAGGCTCTTACATCCAGTTTGTGAAGACGGTCAATATGGTGATGGCGACTCCAGATGGCGGTAAGCCAACGGATAACCTCAACCTCTATGATATTCCGACGCTGGCGCATATGACCGATCCGAAGAATGCATACGCCTACAAGGACCCAGAAGATCCAGAGTACATCCCGGATGCTGATGCGATGGTGCAGACCTACAATGGTCTGTTGCAGGCCAATACCGGTGCGGGTGATCTCGACTCCTTCGTCAATATCGAGACCTGGGATGAGGGTATTGTGATGGGCTTCGTGAATACCATGGACCCGATTGCGACCCATAAGGTGACGGAGGATATTCAACGCTACTTGGTGGAGCATGAGAATGAGCCGGGCTTTAACAAGCTGAAGATCGGTTTCCGCAACGGTGAGGCTGTAGATATCCACGTCGGCACACCGGGTGAGGCAGGGTATCGCCATGTGACTCGGATTGAAGGAGATACCTCCATTGTAGAGCCAGCGGTAGGTGGCTTCCTTGGAGCAACTGAGGCGACCCGTGTAGTGGCAATGAATGAGTGGTTGCTGAGTCCACTGACTACAGCATTGGCGATCTTCCTGATTGCAGCGCTGATGTTCCGCTCACTCTCGATTGCCTCTATTCTGGTGGTGATGCTGTTTGTGACCCTGTTCTCCCAGTATGGCCTGGGTGGCTATATGACGGAGCTTAAAGAGTGGTCAGCGAACCTCGCCTTCCACGTACAGGTGGCGCTCAGTATTGCGATGGGGCTGGGGGTCGATTACGGCATCTATATGGTCTCACGCCTGCGTGAAGAGATGAAGGCTACCGGAGGTGACTGGGCCGAGTCATTGCAGAATACCTTGAGCACAACCGGTTCTGCGGTGATTGTCTCGGTAGTGGTGTTACTCGGCAGCTTTGTGCCGCTGATGAATACTGAGTTGGCTAATACTTGGTCGGTGAGTCTCTATATCAGTGAGGCGCTGATCCTAGATGTGATTACCGCATTGACGATTCTGCCGCTGCTGGTGCTCTGGTTGAAACCAAAGTTTGTATTCAAGCCGGGAGAGTAATGATCGGAGTGGTTATGGTAAAAGGGGCGCTTTGAGCGCCCCTTTTTTGTTGGTGGGTTATTTCGTTCTCTTTCTGTTCTTTTTCTGTTGCTTGTGTATAATGACTGAAAAAGAACATAAGGAGAACGATATATGGGCGACCTACTCACCACTATTCCTGCTATTCTATTGCTGATCTTTCTACTCTGGAACCATAAAAAGAGACAGGCTTGGCAGTCACGCTATGATGCTGTAGAGCAGACAGCAATTGAGATTGCACGTAACAGAATGGAGACGTTACCTATACGATAGTGTAGAGAGGTAGTTGATGAGTGCAGCCTCAGCAGCAGTTCTCATTATGGCTTTTCAGTCCCCTCCTCCTGTCAGGGGGAGGGCTAGGGAGGGGGTTAAGTGCATGATTATACGCCCCCCACCCCCCCCCCCCCCCCCCCCCCCC
>JABGQL010000114.1:18066-29797 GCA_018648825.1 Gammaproteobacteria bacterium | reverse complement strand
CGTATATGGGATCAGTGGTGCTGGGGGCTAGTGGGTAGGATGGGACGTAACAATACCCCAGAGATGCAGCTGCTGATTGAACGGATACTGCAGATCTGGGGGCTTGAGGTGACACTCGCCAACAATGGTCAGGAGGGGATAGAGTTGGCACTGGCGGCGCGTTACAACCTGATCCTGATGGATTTACAGATGCCTGTCATGGGGGGCATTGAGGCCACAGAGCTACTGCGCCAAGTGGGTTACACCACTCCAATTGTGGCCCTCACAGCCAATGTAACTGACTCACACCGAGATCAATTTATTGAGGCTGGCGGCGACGACTTCCTCACTAAGCCCATCATCCAAACAGAGCTGAAACATACACTGGAAAAATATCTGCCACTCACCAGCCACAACATCTCCAAAGAGGAGGAGTCTATACTGGTTGACCCTCAGTTAATGGCTCTGTTTATTGAGCGCACCACACTCCTGCGCCAACAATTGATCGGTGCACTGGCTGACCAACAGTGGGATGAGGTCTATGCTGCATCACACACCTCAAAAGGGAGTGGGTCTACTTTTGGTTACCCAAAGATAACTACGCTGGGAAAACAGATCTGCGACACAATCCATAAAGAGTCATACAGCGAACTCCCTCTCCTGACTCAACAACTGATCGATGAAATGGGGAGGGTCTCCCCAGCGATAACCTCATAAACAGACTACTCATCGTTGCGAAGGTATTTATAGCTTCAACCCTCCCCCTGCTTGTAAAATAGAGACACCCTAGAGCAACATTATTTGAGAATTAAGAGCCATGCTAAAAACCAACCACTATTTTGATGGAGATGTTGTCTCTATCGCATTCCAGACCTCCACCTTGCCTGCTACCGTTGGAGTTATGGCCATCGGCGAGTATGAGTTTGGCACCAGTCAGAAAGAGACCATGAGCGTGGTCAGTGGCGCCTTGATTGTAAAACTACCCGATAGCGATGAGTGGCAGACTTTTTCTCAAGGAGAGCAGTTTATTGTCGCAGCCAACCAAAAATTTCAGCTCAAGGTTGAGGTAGAGAGCGCTTATCTCTGTACCTACGAATAGAGCATTCAACTAATATCCTAGTGAAATGATCTGGAAACATTCAGCACGTATGATCCAGCTCACTCTTTCATTTTTCACTGGAGATACTGATGTCAAACAATATTGGCGGCATAGACCGCACTCTTCGAATCGTGGTTGGTGCAGCACTGATCGTTCCCACACTGATCGGCATGCTGCCTGCCTGGGGCTGGATCGGCGCGATCCCACTGATTACTGGGCTACTCTCTTGGTGCCCCGCTTACACATTATTGGGTCTAAACACCTGCCCTTGTAATAACGAAGAGTAATTGGCTTCGGGGAGAGGCAAATAGTGTCGCAGCCATCTACTCGCTGCACCATTAGGGGGGCAACCCCTCTTTGGGATCCGTTGCAAAAGCAACTCTCCGCCTCCCACTCTTCTTTGCCGCATACATCGCATGGTCTGCCTGTAATAACAGTGTATCTTGATCCCTGCCATGCAAAGGAAAGAAGGCGACACCAATACTTACACCGATCGGAATTGCCTCTCCCTGATCTAACAGCAAGGGCACCGATAACCCTTTCAGGATGCGCTCTACAACATTATCTACACTCGCCTCTGAGTGGATATGAGAGAGCAGAATGGCAAACTCATCCCCCCCCAAACGGGCTACAACATCATCATCCCTGACCTGCTTCAGAAAGTGTTTGGAGACCCACTGTAGCACCAGATCCCCCGAGTTGTGTCCATAGTTGTCATTGACCGCCTTAAAACCATCGAGATCAAGGTAGAGTATGGCCAATTTTTCTTGATAAAAACCGGTACGATGGATCGCCTTATCCAGCAGATCAGAAAAAGTCCTTCGATTGTAGAGTCCGGTCAATTCATCGTGGCTGGCAGCATGGTCCAGCTCCCTATTGATAGTATGCAACTCTGATGAAGAGTCCATGATTCGACCATAAACTACCCAGATAATCCCCAGAGAGGTTATAAAGATGGCCCCGCCCAGAATCCACATCAGATTCCAGATCTGTTGATACCCCTGCTCTGCCTCTTCGACAAGCAACTCCCCCCCCTCTCCAGCAATCCACCCCATCTCCATCATCAATTCGCCCACCTTTAGACGCGCTGGAATAACCCGCTCACGCATTAAGTGTGCCGTTGCCTCTCGCTGCTCAATGGTGAGCTCCTGCCCCTCCATGACGGTCTCCAATATTTGGTTCATCGCCTCTGCACTTACCGTTGCGTAGGTGACCGACTCCATCAATTTTTTCCTCTCTAGATCCGTAAGCTCCATCGCATAGAGCTTCTCACGTGCCAACATAAATTTCTCTGCATGCCTCTGAAAACGCAGCTGCAGATCATCCCGTTTAAAGGGGTCATCCTCATACTGCATCATCATCAGCAGTACCACACGCTCCCGTGAAGCATCAAGCATCACCTGCGCCAACTGACTCTTAACCAATTTCTGATTTACTACGTAATCCAGCTGGTTACGCATTGAGAGCATCTCGGAGGTAGAGGCAACCATTTGCGTCACCATTAACGCCAGCAATAGGCTAAACCCCACCAGTAGAGTGACATTGGTGTCTTTGAGTTTATGCTTCATCCTGCTCTCGGGTAATGCTCTCCATAAAGGAGCGAATTTCCAGCTGTTGCAGCAGCTCAATCATCTCTGCGGTTTTGCGATCCATCTCTAGTAGCAGCTGCTCCAGATCATCACTGCGATCTCCCCGCCTCACCATATCCAATAGCTGATCAGCGGATTGGTGAAACTCTCGATGGGGTTCGCGTAACGCCTTGAACTCTGACCATTTAATATAATCTTCATCCACACTGTAGTACCAACGCCCAAAACGGCAGAGGCGGTGATTTGGCTCCGGCAGACGGTGAGCGACCCGAGGCTCTCCACTTTTGCGCTCAAAACGGATCGACTGTAGCTCCTGCAACAGCTGCCTCCGCCACTCCAGATGGTCCATCTGTGCCTGAATAATCAGCCCAATCGGAGGTCGCCCTTGGTAGAGGTGAGATTGATTCTCTTCGATAAAGTGGATCAACTGATCAATCGGCATAGGGCGCGCAATCCAGAACCCTTGCAATTTGTCGCACCCTGCGCTGGTTAAGAAACGGTATTGGGTTTCGGTCTCAATCCCCTCGGCCACCACTGAGATCCCCAGCTGATGCGCCATACGGATAGATGCCTCGACAATGGTGGTCGCCTTCTGAGACTCTGCCATACGCCCGATCAGGTTACGGTCTAGTTTGATGCTGCTAAAGGGCCACAGAGAGAGGGTATCAATAGAGGAGTAGCCTGTCCCATAGTCATCCATTGCCACCGCCATCCCAGCATCGGCCAACTTCCGAATATTCCCCTCTACCCGTTCATCTTGCTGTAGAACACCCGTTTCCAATATCTCCATCTGCAAGGCATCCGCAGGCACCCCCTGGCGCTTGAGTTCATCCAACAAAAAATTGGAGCAGTCGCTTTTCTTTAAGCTCTGTGATGCCAGATTAAAAGAGAGTCGCAACGTAGGCACATACTGACGCAACTGCTGTATCGCTGTCACCAGCTGAGGGAAATGGTCACGGGTAAACCCTTCAATAGAGCCATCGGCCTCCATCTGTGGAATAAAGGCCCCCGGCGGTACCAACGTTCCATCTTTCTCTTGAAAGCGAACCAGTGCTTCAACATCGACTATCCGACCATGATCACTCGATATGATCGGTTGAAAATGGTAGATAAACGTGCCCCTCTCTTTACTGAACTCCTCCAGTACCCCCATAGCTTGCTCCTCCTCTCAATTGAACTCGTCCCCCCGAGCTTGATCTGAAGAAGATAACACAATTACATCAGGACAACACCACTTCCCGCGCTAAGATATTTTGACATTTGTATTAATAATCACTCTCTAACAGCTGCTGCAGATCCATCTCATCCAACACCGGAACACCTAGCGAGAGCGCCTTATCTCGCTTCGAGCCGGGGTCTGCCCCACAGATTAGTGCAGTGGTCTTGGTTGAGACACTCCCCGCCACTTTAGCCCCCAGTGCCTGCAACTGCGCCTTGACCTCTGCACGTTTCATCTGCTGCAGGGTGCCCGTAACAACGTAGGTTGAACCTGTCAATGGTAGCGTTACTGCCCCTTGTTGTTCAATCTTTGGCCACTGCACTCCCGCACGCTGTAGCGCTACAATCACTGAGCGATTATGTGACTGCTGAAAGAAGGTAACAATATTTTGGGCAACTACCATTCCTACGTCATCCACCTGCTCTAACAGTTCAGCGGTCGCCTCCATCAATGGAGGAAGATCTCCAAAGAAGTGGGCCAATGAGCGGGCTGTAGCCTCTCCCACCTCTGGAATACCGAGCGCGTAGAGGAAGCGAGGTAACGTGGTGCTTCGCCCTTTTTGCAACGACTCTACTAGGTTGGTTGCTGATTTTGGCCCCATCCGTTCCAGTGTGGAGAGCTGCTCCAGCTTTAGCAGAAACAGGTCGGCGGGTGTCTGTACCAGATCGCGCTCTACCAGCTGCTCCACCAGCTTCTGCCCCAACCCTTCAATATCAAGCCCTTTGCGGGAGGCGAAGTGCCACACCGCCTCTTTACGTTGCGCAGGGCAGAAGAGGCCACCACTACAACGCACAACTGCCTTATCCAATTCGCGCACCGCACTAGAACCACAAGCTGGACACTGTTGAGGCATCACCCAAATCTGAGTATTTTCTGGACGCTGTTCTGGCACCATCCGCACCACCTCGGGAATCACATCTCCGGCACGACGCACCACCACGGTATCCCCCACTCGCACATCCTTGCGTTGCACTTCATCTTCATTATGCAGGGTGGCGTTGGAGACGGTCACCCCACCCACCTCCACAGACTTGAGACGAGCCACTGGGGTGAGCGCTCCGGTGCGCCCCACCTGCAGGTCAATCGCCAATAGCGTTGTAGTTGCCTCTTCTGCCGGAAATTTCCAAGCGATGGCCCAACGAGGTGCACGTGCTGTAAAACCCAGCAGCTCTTGCAGGGCAAAGTCATTCACTTTATAGACTACGCCATCAATCTCATAACGCAGTATTGAGCGTCGCTGTTGCAGATCCAGATACACCGCCTCACATGCCGCAACCCCTTTCACCACCTTCAGCTCTGGTGAGATCGGAACCCCCCAGTGTGCGAGTTGTTCCATCAATTGGTTATAGTGGCTATAGCTTGCCCCGCCCTGCATCAAACCGACCCCATAACTGATAAAAGAGAGGGGACGTTTTGCGGTGATGCTGGAGTCAAGCTGGCGTAGGCTACCCGCTGCTGCATTGCGCGGATTGGCGAAGCGCTTCTCCCCCTTGGCACTCTGCTGTCGGTTGAGCTGCTCAAAATCAGCCTTGGCGATAAAGACCTCCCCCCGTACCTCAAGCCGCTGTGGGATCTGCTCCCCTATCAGGCACAGTGGGATTGAGGAGATGGTACGAATATTGGCGGTCACATCCTCACCCTGCGTGCCATCACCACGGGTTGCCCCACGTACCAAAACACC
This sequence comes from Gammaproteobacteria bacterium, assembly GCA_018648825.1. Taxonomy (GTDB): domain Bacteria; phylum Pseudomonadota; class Gammaproteobacteria; genus Thiopontia. The sequence goes on along the minus strand of JABGQL010000114.1, from coordinate 24,230 downwards.
ATCTTCATAGAGTAGGCTGAGTGCCAGACCATCAAGTTTTGGCTCGACCACATACTCCACCGGGCTGACCGCGCTACGCTCTACAATGCGGCGCTCAAACTCTGTCATCTGTTTGCGCTCGAAGGCGTTATCCAGAGAAGTCATGGGCTGTTCATGGGTTACGCTCTGGAATTCGGGAAGGATCTCTCCCCCGACCCTCTGGGTCGGAGAGTCGTCCGTTTTCAGCTCTGGGGAGGCTTGTTCTAACTTTAGCAGTTCGGCAAACAGTTGATCATAGGCGGCATCGCTGATCTCGGGATCATCCAGCGTATAGTAGCGGTAGTTGTGGTGGTTGAGCTGCTGCCGAAGTGCTGTGGCCTGTAGCACAAGCGGATGCTCTTCCGCCCTGTTTTCAGCCATATCTTGAGTCATTAACTGCCTGACTGCCCTGCCTTACGCCGCTCCAGTTCACGACAGTACTCAAACTCCAACACCTGCTCCTGCATCCGTTGCAGGGTGTGGTTGGTCAACAGACGGCGTTCACTGTCCATAATTTGTCCACCTAATCCGGTTGCAAGACGGTTTGCTGTCTCAACCAGTGCACTGAAACAGGCTTTTCCAGAGTGGGCTGCTGGCAGTTGCGCAAACAGTGCAACTCCACGGGTCTGCAGCGTCATAATTTTCTGCGCATCAAACAGGCCCGGATTGAGTACGTTGCTGATGCTGAACAGTGGCGCACGAACCCCATGCTCTGGAAAGGCGTGGAATAGCCCATCTTTACCAATATGTAACCCTGCGGCATTGAACTCTCGCAGCAGGTCACTACCCTCAAAGTAGTCCCCTTCAGCTGCCATCACCGTCAACACAATCGGTAACACGGCACCCGGCTCACTACATTTAGAATTTGCCGCCTCTCGCCCCCCATCGGCACTGCGCATTTGAGGCTCATCCTCAGCCACCATCTCCAGACCCAATGGCGGCTCCTCTGCCTGCCCCCACTCTCCAAAGTCAATCGGGGCGTGCTGGTCATAGCGACCATCATGGGGGGAGACCGAACTCTCCTCTTCAGAGGCTGGTTTGGCAAAGGTCTGCTTAATCTTCTCTAGAAAACTCATCACTTAACTCGCTACCATCTGTGCGGCCTCTTCAATATCGACCGCAACGATTCGTGAAACACCCGGCTCATGCATGGTTACACCTGAGAGCTGGTCTGAGATCTCCATTGTAGCCTTATTATGGGTGATAAAGATGAACTGTACACGTTCTGACATATGTTTGACCATATTACAGAAACGCCCCACATTGGCCTCATCCAGCGGCGCATCCACCTCATCCAGCATACAGAAGGGGGCAGGATTGAGATCAAAGATGGAGAAGACCAGCGCCACCGCCGTCAACGCCTTCTCTCCTCCTGAGAGCAGATGGATGGTGCTGTTACGCTTGCCCGGAGGCTGTGCCATGATGGTGATGCCGGTATCGAGCAGATCCTCTCCGGTCATCTCCAGATGGGCACGCCCACCACCAAACAGTTTCGGGAAGTTGTTTTTGATGCCATCGTTGATCTGCTCAAAGGTCTCTTTGAAGCGGCTGCGGGTTTCGCGATCAATTTTGGCGATGGCCGACTCTAGAGTATCTAACGCCTCCATCAGATCCCCATACTGCTGATCTAGGTACTCTTTACGCTCAGATTCGGTCTGATACTCTTCAATTGCGGCGAGGTTGATTGGCCCCAGCTTCTGGATGGTACGCGCCATTTCGTCCACATCTTGCTGCCACTGAGTGGCACTTGCCCCCTCAGGCATCTCTCTTAATAGGGTATCGCGCTGATGACCACTCTCTTGTAGCTGTTCATCGATGGTCTGGCGGCGTACCTGAATCTCCTGCCCCTCCAGCAGCTTCTGTTCGTGGATGGCTCGCAGCTCCTGCACCTCTTTTTCGGCCTCCATGCGCTGCCCATCCTGCTCACGCAACAGATGTTCAATCTCTTCAAGGTGACGACGAGCATCGGCCAGCTCATTCTCCACCAGCATCTGTTTGGCAAGGTGCCCCTCCAGCTCCTCTTTCAACAGCAGTTGAGGCTCTTCCAACTCCTCAAGGGTGGCGGCCAACTCCTGCTTGCGCTCTTCACTGTTGGCGAGCTGCTCTTCCATACGAATCAGGCCACTGCGAGTAGACTCCAGTCGAGTACGAGCCGACTCCACCTGTACGGTCAGACGGTGCAGCTGGTCTCGTTTTTCACGCGCCTGATCTCGCGAACGATCCATCGACTCTCTCAATAGCCCTCGCTTTGACTCCATCACACTGCGCTGCGCCTCACTCTCCTCCATTGCCAGCAGTGCGATCTCTAGACGAGCACGAGACTCTAAGATCTCCTCTTCGGCCAGTCGCATCGCCTCTTCAGCCTGAAGCAGCTCCTCTTCAATACGGAATTTACGTTGGTTGGCCTGCTCCTGACGTGCCAGTTTTCCACTCAGCTCTGCCTTATGGGTAGAGAGTTGGGTGGCGTGTTGGTCAATACCACGCTGTAAGCTCTCTAGCTGCTGCTCTCGGTTCTTGAAGGTTTCACGCCCTACTTCCAGCTCAGACTCTAGGTTATCGAGTGTCTCCTCTAAAACCATAACCTGCTGCTTCAGATCACGAATAGTCTGCTCTCGTTGCAGCACACCCTCTTCACGGTCATCCTCTCGGATCACCTGCGACCAGCCGGAACCGATCCAGATCCCATCGCGGGTGAGCAGCGACATCCCCGGTTGTAGCTGACTGCGCAGCTCCAGTGCCTGCTGCAGTGTCTCTACCCCGTAGATGCCATAGAGTCGTGCCGCAATCGCGGTATCAGACTGTACCAGTGTGGTCAGTGCAGTGGCTCCACTCAGTGTCGGCTGCTCCAGCGACAGTGGTTGCTGCTGGATAAAACGGGCCTCACCACGTTTGAGCTGATCGGCCTGTTGTAATAGGGCGTTATCTTCAGCAACAGTGACCGCCTCTAGATAATCTCCGAGCACGGTCTCTAGGGCGCGCTCCCAGCCAGATGTCACCTCGATGCACTCTGCCAGACGGGGCGCATCAGCCACCCCACCCTGTCGTAACCAGTTCTGTAGGCCGCGTTTATCTCGACCCAGCGCATCCTGCTGCAGTGCCTCTAGCGAGGTGAGTCGTCCACGCATCCGCTGCAGTTCACCGCGATGAGTGTTCAACTGGTCAGAGATCAGACGGTTCTGGTCACGCTGCTCGGTGATGCCGTGGCGCAGCCGCCCCCCCTCTTCGCGCTGCTGTTCAAGCTGCATCTCCTCACTCTCCAGCGACTCCTGCTGTAGCAGCATCTCAGCCTCATCTACCATCGGCAGTCGAGACTGCTCCTCTTGGAGACGCTGACGTTGACGCTCGCTATTGAGTTGCTGGCGCTCCATCTGCTCTATGCGGGAGCGGGCGATCTCAGCATCTCGTTTGGGATCACTGGCAGAGCGGTTGAACTGCTCCATCTCAGCTTGCCAACTGTGCCAGGAGTGCTCGGCCTCCTCCCAGACTGCAGAGAGGGTGGCATCCTCCTGTTGCAGCAGTTCAAGCTCCGGCTCATCATTCTGCAGTGACTCCTCCAGCTCGACAATGCGTAGCTGGTCGGTCTTCATCACCCCATTGGTTTCGTGCCAAGAGCGCTCTGCCTTCTGCAGGTCAGACTCCAACAGCTCTCGTTTTTCACGGATACCCTTCAGGTTCTGCTCGGTTCGTGCGATTTCGGCACCGATGGCGTAGAAACGCCCCTGCACCTCATTAAAGCTCTCATTGGCTGCACTGTGCTGTTGTCGCCCCTTCTCAATCTCAGCTTCAATGTTACGTTGTTTGGCAAGGCGCTCTTGCACCGCCAGCTCGGCCTCGCGTACCAGCTGATCTTGAGCCGTCGCCTTCTGGTCGAACTCCTGCCAACGTAGCGCCAACAGTTGCGCCTGCATCAAGCGCTCCTCCTGTTTTAGGGTGCGATAGCGTTTGGCAATACGCGACTGTCGCTCTAGGCGGCGCAGCTGTTTGTCCAACTCTTCTCGCAGATCGTTGATGCGGTCGAGGTTTTCACGAGTGTGGCGAATACGGGTCTCGGTCTCACGGCGGCGCTCTTTGTATTTAGAGATCCCCGCCGCCTCTTCAATCAGCACCCGCAGGTCATCCGGCTTCGCCTCAACGAAGCGGGAGATCATCCCCTGCTCAATAATGGCGTAACTACGTGGTCCAAGGCCGGTCCCCAAAAACAGGTCCATGATGTCACGACGACGACACTTGATACCGTTGAGGAAGTAGTTAGATTTGCCATCACGCGATGCCTTGCGCTTGACCGAGATCTCGCTGAAGCTGGCAAACTGCCCCTGTAGCTTCCCCTCACTGTTGTCGAACACCAACTCCACAAAAGCGGAGCCGACCGGTTTGCGCGCACTGGAGCCGTTGAAGATCACATCAGACATCGAATCCCCACGCAGCTGCTTGGCCGAACTCTCGCCCATCACCCAACGCACCGCATCGATGGTGTTGGATTTGCCACACCCATTGGGGCCAATCACCCCCACCAGATTACTGGGAAAGGAGATGGTTGTGGGGTCGACGAAGGATTTGAATCCTGCGAGTTTGAGGGTCTTGAGTCGCATCTAAAAGAGATAAATTTTGGTGTCTGGCAGCTGCCAAAGTTGGCGTATAATAGCACTCCTATCGAGTAGCAACCAGCCATAGAATAAACTTTAAATATACAATATAACCAATTGATTTTTTAAAATCACAATTTCGGAATCAACAACATGTCTACGCAACCTAGCACTGAGCTGGAGGTCTTCGACAACCCCCATCCAAGCCGCGACTACACCATTCGCATCCACACCCCTGAATTTACCTGCAACTGCCCCAAGACCGGACAGCCCGATTTCGCCACATTGGACTTGGAATATGTACCCGATCAGGCCTGTGTTGAGCTCAAATCTTTCAAGCTTTATATCTGGTCCTACCGTAATGAAGGTGCCTTTCATGAGGATGTTACCAACAAGATTTTGGATGATTTGGTGAAGGCAACTGAGCCTCGTTTTATGCGCTTGACTGCGGTATTTAATGTGCGCGGTGGCGTTTATACCACGGTTGTCGCGGAGCATCAGGCAGATCATTGGACCCCCAAGGCGGTGGTTCAGCTGCCCGGCAGTTCGCCTGCCCCGAAATAAATAGTGGGTCGTGGGTAGTGATCTCACTGCCCACTAATCACTAAAATCATGGGACTCCACATCGGTATTGATCTAGGCACCTCTGGCTGTAGAGCCATTGCTATCGATCAAGATCGTCACATTGTCGCTGAGGCACGTACCCCCCTCCCCCCTTCTCAACAACCCGCAGTGGGCCATTTTGAACAGAACCCTGCTGACTGGTGGGAGGCCACCCTCCGAGTGCTGGACGAGTTGATACCGACTCTGCCGAATCAATCCATTGAGACACTCTGCGTAGATGGCACCTCTGCCACACTGCTACTCAGCGATCATCAAGGAAACCCGCTCACCCCAGCCTTGATGTATAACGATACCCGCTCCACCCTAGAGGCAGAGCAGCTACGTAACATCATACCGCAACAGAGTGGCGCACAAGGGGCTGGGTCTTCAGCTGCGAAACTACTTTACCTGACACGAAAATACAAAAGCATAAACAATAAGATACACGCACTTCATCAAGCAGATTGGATCAGCAACAGACTCTGCAACCGATACCCTGAGAGCGATGAGAACAATGCACTGAAGATGGGCTACGACCCACTACAGAGAGGTTGGCCCACATGGATCAAGCAGCTCGATCTCCCCTCAGACTGCCTCCCCCGTATTGGGATACCGGGCAGACCCTATGGGAAACTGACCCCCCAATTATGCCGCCGTTGGAACATAGATCCATCCTCTAACCCTGTGCAAATTTGTCACGGCACCACCGACAGTATCGCCTCCTCACTCGCCGCCGGTATCGAAAATTATGGGGATGCTGTCACCACACTGGGCACCACGCTAGTACTTAAAGTGGTGGCAGACAGCCCCATCTACTCCCCCGAACATGGAGTCTACAGCCACCGCCTTGGAGATCGTTGGCTTATCAGTGGAGCCTCCAATGCAGGGGGTGGCGTTTTATTGGAGCACTTCACCCTCGAAGAGATCAATCAATTGGGGCTAAAAATTGACCCAACACAC
>JABGQL010000114.1:6891-17966 GCA_018648825.1 Gammaproteobacteria bacterium | reverse complement strand
GCACTTCACCCTCGAAGAGATCAATCAATTGGGGCTAAAAATTGACCCAACACACCCCAGTGGACTGGATTACTACCCCCTCTCCTCAATCGGTGAACGCTTCCCTATTGCCGACCCTGACTACCTCCCTCGTCTCTCCCCTCGCCCAGACAAACCCCACCATTTTCTACAGGGCATATTGGAGGGGTTAACCCAGATTGAGTTGGAAGGATATCGTCTGATGACACGTTTAGGAGCCCCTACCCCTAAACGTATTCTCAGCGCAGGGGGGGGCACCAAAAACCAAGCCTGGATGGCATTACGAGAACAGCACTCACCATGGCCGACCTTTAAGGCACAGACACCGGAGGCCGCCTTTGGTGCTGCATTATTGGGTCAATCACGTGTGTAATATTTCAATCCTGTAACATTTACCCACAAACTAGAGGGTTTCTTTTCGGTTTGACCTAAGTCAATCAGCTCACCTCTGGGTTTATGTTTTGATCGAAATCAATTCCTGCCGACTTTTTCTTGGTGGGAATTATTTCAGAAGCGGGTCACTACTTCTGCACTCACTACCCGACAGGAGTCGGGCCAAAAACTACAGGGATGATCACAGTATTGTGTGTTCAAGGGGGATCTGTTTTCTTATCATTTAATGAGAGAGGAGATCATCCATGCCCAAAAAAACACTTCAGTTTCTCTTTGGACTACTCTTTGCCATAAGCGCTAGCACTATCCATGCAGCCAGCAAAGACACGTCTGATGAGGATAACAAACTCAACGGGGACTGTATCGGCTGCCACTATAATGTAACACCGGGGATTGTTAAGCAGCATCTTGAAAGCCCAATGGCTAACGCCAAGAAACATGAGGACTCTGTCTCCTGTACCGATTGTCACGGAGAGTCACACGTCACCAATGATGATTATGCAAAAGCAGCCATGCCCACCATGGAGACCTGTGCTGAATGCCACAAAAAAGAGACCAAACAGTACAAGAAAGGCAAACATAATCTAGCCTGGTTTGGAATGAAATCCCAGATTGCTTGGCACGGACAACCGGGGGCTATTGTAGACAAGGGCTACAAAGGGTGTTCTGGCTGCCACAAACTAGGGAAGAAAGGCATACTGGGGATTGCTGATGGCAAAAATGAGCTGACACATGACAACGGTAAAGAGGCCGCTGATTACCGTTATGGTAATGCACAGTGTGATGCCTGCCACACCCGTCATACCTTCAGCCAAGATGAGGCGAGAGATCCACGCGCCTGTTCCAACTGTCATATGGGCTTCGACCATCCACAGTGGGAGATGTTTATGTCTTCTAAGCACGGCATCATCTGGTCGATTGAAGATCAAAAAGGGGAACGTGATGGTCGCGCCCCAACCTGCCAAAAGTGTCATATGAATGAAGGGGACCATGAGGTTACCACCGCATGGGGCTTCCTCGGACTTCGCATCCCTACCCAGAAGAATGTATTGGCGCTGATCGATGCCGCTCCATCACTAGAGCAGCCACTGCGTGATCTTGCCAAACTGTTGCCTACTGGGAGCTATATCGATGTTGATGATGATCCTCAATGGGTACTCGACCGCGCACTGATTCTACAAGCTGCGGGGATACTCGATTCGGGCCTTCAGCCCACCGAGCGTTTTGTCGAGATCGTAGTTCAGGGACGTGCAGCACGCGCTCCAGAGGAGTTCAATGCACTGCGCACCAAGATGAAGAATATCTGTAACGAGTGTCACAGCAAAGGCTTTGTTCAGGAGCACTTTGTGGCCTCAGATAACGTCATCAAGGCTGCAGATCATGAGTTTGCCAAGGCGATCGCTGCGGTACAAGCACTCTACAAGGATGGCATTCTGGAGAAACCTGAAGGGTGGGACTTTGCTCCAGACCTGCTGCACTACTATGATGCCAAGACCAATGTGGAACAGGAACTCTACCTGATCATGCTGGAGTATCGTCAACGTGCCTTCCAGGGTGCTTTCCATGCCAGTAATGACTATATGCATTGGTATGGCTGGGCTCCTCTGAAAACGGCCGTTAACAATATTTTGCAGGAGGCTAAGCAGATGCGTGCCGAACATGAGGCAAAACAGAAGCATTAATCTCTAAGGAGCAGCGGGAGACCGCTGGGAGTTGGCCGGAAGGGAGACCTTCCGGCCTTTTTTATGCCTGCCACTTATAAACAAAAATATGAGCGCATTAGTTATTACTATTTTACTATATTATAAAATACTGTAGAATCCTCTCCATCAAGTCAAGGCAGAGAGCACTCTCTACCCACACTACAAAATTTAAAACTTTATCTTTGGAGATACATCATGAAAAAAATTATCGCTGCTATCGCTCTCGCTGCTGTTGCTTCTAGTGCTTCTGCTTTCTTCAGCAATGACGACAACCAATCTGGTTACGGTACAGGTGCTGCTGACGGCGCTTTTGACGGAAAGGGTCGTGGCGCTGGTAAGGGTGCTGCTGATGCAGAGGGTAACTTCAGCATGACTATCAACGCTTCTGGCAAGGGTTCTTCTAACATGGAATCTGATATGGATATGGCTGAGAACAGCCGCTTCAAGGGCAACTCTGATCTGCGCTCTGAGAGCTACGCTGCTAACCCTTACTACGGAGTTGCTCCACAGCACGCTGCAATCGCTAAGTAAGCAAACAAACGCAGCAAGACCAGTTTAGTTGGGGGGATCTATTCCCCGGGGTCTAAGAAGCCGATGAGTCATCATGACTCATCGGCTTTTTTTCTGCCTCATCCAGCTCAAAATCTAATTCGGGAATCTCCTCTGGTAACTGCATCCAGACCACCACCCGCAACAGCAAAAAAACCGTAGTGTAGAAGATCGCAGGCAGAATCAGAATCAGTGGCAACCCCAGCAGGATCTCCATCAATTTAGGTCCACCCGTCAGCGAGGCCAGCGCCCCCTTCTCGATCAGCACCCACCAGAACCAGTAGAGCACACCCGCCCCCCCCACCCACTGCCCCAACTGTTGGAGTGTAGGCGGCAGTTGAATCGCACGAAATTGGTCTAGTGTCATTGGCTCATACTCTTAGTTTACGGAACTCTGAAGAAACTGTGCCAAACGTTCAACACCATCCTGTAGCTTTTCCAGTGAGATGGTGTAGGCAAAACGGACCCAGCGTTTTGCATCCAGCGTAGAGAAGTCTTTACCCGGTGTGATCGCAACCCCCACCTGCTCCAGCAGCTCCATCGCAAACAGGCTACTGTCACGACTCAGTGCAGAGCAGTCAGCATAGAGGTAAAAGGCCCCCTCCGGCAGGTGGTCGATTTTAAAACCGAGTGCCGTAAGTGATTGGTAGAGAAAATCTCTGCGCCGCTGAAACTCATCTCTTCGGCTTTGGAGAATAACCTCAGTCTCTGGCTCCATCGCAACCAGTGCCGCATACTGTGAAGGGGTCGGTGCCGCCAAAAACAGGTTTTGTGAGAGTCGGTCTAATCCATCCATTGCCGCCTTTGGAGCCACCAACCACCCCAAACGCCAGCCCGTCATGCCATAGTATTTCGAGAAGCTGTTGACCACAAACAGATCTCCCGGCAGATTCACGGCCGTTCCTCCGGTATCACCATAGGTGAGCCCTTGATAAATCTCATCGACAATCAGGGCGCCACCTTTGCGTTGTACAAACTCAGCAATACGCTCCAGCTCATCTGGCGCAATCACCGTTCCTGTCGGGTTGGAGGGGGAGGAGATCATCACCACTCGACTCCGCTCACTCCAGTATTGCTCCACCAGTGCTGCAGTTAACTGAAAGCGTTCCGCTGCCCCCACCGGAATCGCAACCACCTCTCCCTCGAACAGTCGAGCAAAGTGGCGATTACAGGGGTAACCGGGGTCCGCCATCAACACTTGGTCTCCGGGATTAACCAGCAGCGCAATCAACAGCTGCAGTCCACCAGAGGAGCCGGGGGTTACCGCAACTCGACCGGGATCAACCGACTCCCCATAGCGCTGCTGGTAATTTTCAGCAATTTTTCTACGTAGTGCAGGCAACCCCAACGCAGGCGTATAGTGATGACGACCACTCTGCAGCGCCTCTACCCCCGCATCTACAATCGGTTGTGGTGTCTCAAAGTCGGGTTCACCCACCTCCATATGAATAATGGAGCGCCCCTCGGCCTCTAGTGCACGAGCACGTGCGAGAATCTCCATCACATGGAAGGGGTGAATCTCTTGGGCACGTTTTGAGACCCGCACGGATCAGGACTCCCAGAGTTTTCGAACCCACTCCAGATCAAGATAGGACTTTCCAAAGTCCTCTCCCTGAAGCAGCTGACAGGGGTCATCCGCCTCCCCCATCTGATCCAGTACCAGCACAGCCTCACTGAAATCTTCATCCGCAGTGTAGCCATTGACTGTCACAATGGTCTTCAGGTTGGCAGCACGTGAAGAGCGGATACCATTAGAAGAGTCCTCAAAGGCGATACACTCCTCTGGCTTCAACCCCATCTGCTCCATCACATAGGTGTAGATATCAGGCGCTGGTTTCTTTGCGGGGACAATATCACCCGCACCAATCACCTCAAACCAGGCCTCTGCACCGGGGAAAAGAGCATTCTCCAACAGTGCCGACACATTCTGTGGTGTAGTCGTAGTCGCAATCGCCATCGGCACCCCAGCATCATGCGCCTCGGTCAACAGCCGCTGCACCCCACTACGTAGCGGAATTTTTCCCGCACTCAGTAGCTCAACAAAGTGTTTGGTCTTAGAGGCATGTAGCCCTGCAATCCAAGCGGTGAGATCCTCCACCTCTGGCAAGGTTGGATTTTTTCTCTCAATAAAGTTACGAATACGCTCTTTACCACCGGTCACTGCCAGCAACTCACCATACAGTGCCTCATCCCACTCCCAGTCTAACCCAGCCTCTACAAAGGCTAGATTAAAGGCCACACGATGACCATCACGCTCCGTATCAGCCAAAGTTCCGTCCACATCAAAGATTAACGCTTTCATTGATCCATCTCCTTATATATTATGAGGCTAACTCCCTCTTCCTTTGAGGTTGTGCACATTCGATGCTTTCCTCTTTCGGTGGTACAATAGCAAAGTAAAGCACTCGGATAAACAGAGAGATTTAAGAGCGGAAAAAGTTGCCAGAAGCAAAACAATCTGGTATCAATGCGCCCTTTCCAAAAAGCTGTCAGGAGAAATAACCGTATGGCTACCGCAAAGAAGCAGTCAACACTGATTGGAGGCATTGCGCCTTACAAGCCCAAAAAGGGCGAAGAGTACATGAATGAGAAGCAGAAGAAGCACTTTGAGGAGATTCTTCTAGCTTGGAAACACCAGTTGATGGAGGAGGTAGATCGCACGGTGCATCACATGCAGGATGAGACCGCCAACCTACCCGACCCCAGTGATCGCGCCACTCTGGAAGAGGAGTTCTCTCTTGAGCTGAGAACCCGTGACCGTGAGCGCAAGCTGATCCGCAAGATCGATAAGACTCTGCATGGACTGGATGGGGATGAGTATGGCTATTGTGAGTCATGCGGTATCGAAGTCGGCATTCGCCGTCTTGAGGCACGCCCTACCGCTACACTCTGCATCGACTGTAAGGAGCTGGAGGAGATCAAAGAGAAATCTTCCTGACCTTAGATAACAGTTTCGACCAAAAACGGGCACTCTTTCGAGGGGTGCCCATTTTTTTTGCCTGTAAGAAAACCAGATACGCTACGCAGAGCATATGAAATATGCGGGGGATAGCAAACCTTTATACAAACGATGTATTATAATCCGATTAAATAGAAAATACAGGAAACAAGGTATCAAAACCATTATCACTTATGGAACATTCGATATGTTCCATCAGGGCCATCTGAGGCTGTTAGAACGCGCCAAGGCATTGGGCACTTACCTGATCGTCGGTGTAACCGATGAAAATTATGACCGTTCCCGTGGCAAGCTGAATGTTATAGAGAGCACAGAAAAACGGGTAGAGGCGGTTCAAGCGCTGGATTTTGTCGACAAGGTCATTATCGAAAAACACAAAAAGCAGAAAGCTGAGGACATGGTGAAGTATGGAGTCGATATTTTTGCCATTGGTGATGACTGGGTGGGTATATTTGACTATCTCAACGAGTACACACATGTTGAATATCTGCCTCGTACAAAAGGGATCTCCAGTACCTCGTTGAGAAGAGATAACTTTGATCTGATTGAGCTGGGTATTGTGGGTCTGGGTCGTGACACCAAAGCCTTTATCGATGAGGCGGAGCATGTACCCAATCTAAAGATTGATCGCATCTATTCACCAGAGCTGACCGCTCTGAAGCAGTACACCCAAAAAAGTAGACGTATCAAATATGGTCATGATAATTGTGACGATTTCTTAGATACGGGTATTGTTGCGGTCTATATTGATACGGCGCTGGAAGAGCACTATCCGCTGATTAAAAAGGCACTGCTGGCAAAAAAACATGTGTTGTGTGAAAGCCCGCTTGCGCTACATAAAAGTGAACTGATTGAGCTGCTCTCTCTGGCCAAAAAAGAGAAAGTCTTGCTGCTCTCTGCACTCAAGACGGCCTTCCTTCCCGCCTTCAATCAGCTGTTAACGGAGCTAAACAAAGGGATTATTGGCGATATTAAGGAGGTACGAGCAACCCGCACCTCTCTCTATAAAGAGAAAGATTACCCCGACACCTTTATGGCCCAGGGTGCCACCAATATTTTGTCCTCCTACCCCTCGCTGCTGGTCAATAAGATCCTGGGAGAGAGCAAGGACATCACCTTCTTTGATCAGGGAACGGAGGGGTATGATGTCTCTAACCTGATCATCAGCAAACATAAAGGCGGTGCCATTGGCATCTCCAATGTCGCAACGGGCATCAAATCCGAAGGGGATGCAGTCATCTCAGGAACCAAGGGGTATGTCTATATCCCAGCCCCTTGGTGGCTAACCAGACAGTTTCACGTCCGTTTTGAAGATGAAAACAAAAGCCAGACCTTCAGCTATGAATTTAATGGCTGCGGGCTGCGCTATATGATTGCGGAATTTGCCTCGCTGATACAGAGAGGCATGCGCAAGTCGAGCATGTTATCCCCCAAAGATATGATCAGCATCAACCGAGTGCTATTGGAATACAACGAAAGAAAATTTAGAGAGTTAGAGAAGACCGAAAAATGATTTATGAAGAGTACGCCATTTTTACTCCAGGCCCTGTAAAGATGTCTGACGAGATTCTGCAGGTGGGAGCAAAACAGACCCCCTATTTCAGAAACAGTGGATTTTCAGAGGTGACCTTCGCTTGCGAAAAGGGGCTACTGGAGATGGTCAATGCACCAGAGGGTTCCAAAGTCATCTTCTTAACCGCATCCGGTACAGCTGGGATGGAATCGGCGGTGATGAATTTGCTGGATAAAAACGATAACGCTTTGGTGGTGAACGGGGGCGGGTTTGGCGCGCGCTTTGTAGACATTTGTGCCACACACGGGGTACCACACACCAACTTTAAGGTTGCCAATACCAACCTCTCTGATATTGAGCGTTTGGCACCCAATGGTGATCATACAGCGTTGGTCGTTAATGCACATGAGACCTCCATTGGGCATCTATACGATCTGGATGCGATGGGTGAATATGCCGTGAAGCAAGATCTGCTCTACATTGTCGATGCCATCTCGATGATGGTGACCGATCCACTGGATATGCAGCAGTCGAATATCGATGTCGTCATTGCCAGCTCTCAAAAAGGGTTGGCACTGCCGCCGGGGTTGACCATGGTGATCCTCTCTCCCAAGGCGCAACAGGCACTAAAAGAGACCCACTCTCTGTACTTCAACTTTACAGATTATCTGAGTAATGGTGAACGAGGACAGACCCCCTACACGCCAGCAGTGACCATTATGTTGCAGCTAGAGGCGAGACTAAACCAGATCAAACACCGTGGAGGCATTGCACAGAGCATTGCCGATGCGAAAGAGGTAGCAGTATACTTTAGAGAAAGTATCCAAGCGCTACCACTCAAAACCTTCACTCCTTACATGCCCAATGCGATGACTGCACTCTCCCCCACAGACGGGAAATCGGCCATCGACATCGTCAATGAGCTAGAGGCGCAGTACAAGGTGATGGTCTGCCCCAATGGCGGTGCAGAGCGTGATACCGTTTTCCGAGTCTCCCATATGGGGGAAGTCACCAAGGCGTACACCGATATCCTCATTGATGCCCTGCACCAATATTATGGCGTGGCCCGGCCCTGATGATAGATCCTGATACGTTACGAAAAGCCCAATTGATCATGCTCGATATGCTGATCGAGTTTGATGCACTCTGTAAAAAACACCAGCTACAGTACTGGTTAGATTCAGGCAGCCTATTGGGTGCCGTCCGTCATCAAGGTTTTATCCCCTGGGATGATGACATCGATCTCTCAATGCCGGTTGAGGATTACCAGAAGTTCTTGTCCATTGCCGAAGGTGAACTATCAGGCAAGATCTTTGTTCAGAACAGACAAACTGATCCACACTTCAAGTTTGACTACACCAAGCTACGCTCTAACAGAGGCTCTATTGTAGAGTTCCACGAAAAAGAGCGGTCGGTCGATTACCATCAGGGGCTGTTTGTCGATATCTTCCCCATGCTGACCATTGAAGAGTCGGCTGCAGACAAAAAAAACTATGATGACACCTTGGCCGACATACGGGCCGTCTCATCGATTAGCCTGCACACCCCCAACGGGAAAGATGACCCAGCAAAAAGAGCTACACTGGTCGCCTCTTTAAGAGAGAAACATCAAGGGTGGGAAAATAGCCAATCCAAGGTGATCTATGGTGGTGAGATGGCTGATGTAGCCGCCTGGTTTGATATGGATGCCGTTTTCCCACTTACACCGATAACGTTTGAGGAGCTACACTTCTTTGCCCCCCACAACCCCAGCCACTACTTGGATGCAATTTATAGTTTTGACTATCGACAGTTGCCGCCAGAGAACATGCGCACGATTCATGCCCACAGCATCACATTCGCCGACTGATTATCGGCTAATTGCAAAATATGGTTGGCTGACTCAAGATTTGCGCACATTGCCGCATATTGCTACAATTGTGGCAACATGCAGCGGAAGGAGTTTTTATATGAGCACATCTATCAGGATTGATGACGACCTCTATTCATTGGCAAAAAACAGATCTAAGGCAGAAATGCGATCCGTTCCACAGCAGGTTGCCTACTGGGCAAAGGTGGGTCGAGCAGCACTGGACAACCCTGACCTCCCCATAGAGTTTGTTCGAGATACATTGATAGCCGTCGAGGAAGAGTCTGAGCCCTTCGAGTTTTCTGAAGAGTGAAAATCACTCAAAAACCTACCTTCAAGAGAGCCTATAAGAAGCTACACTCCAACCAGTGTGCCGCAGTCAATCAGGCAATTAAACAGGTTCTGAAAGATCCAGAGCTGGGGAGCGGGAAGTCAGGTGACCTTGCAGGTGTAAAGGTATTTAAGTTTGACTGCGTTAAACAGCTTTATTTACTTGCTTATACAGCCAGTGATGAGAAGCTTGATTTGCTGTCTCTTGGGCCGCACGAAAATTTTTATAAAAAATTGAAACGATAACAAAACCAAGAGTGATTATTTATGAGAACCTCTCTTTAGCATCCAACGTAAGTCCAATACCAACACTATGCAGCATATCACCCGTCAACATTTTAGAGTTAGGGAATAGGTTGTTGATCGTGTGCTGTACACTGGGGATCATGGTTGTCCCCCCCGTATAGAAAACAAAGTCGATTGACTCATGGGTTAAACCGCAATTGCGTATCAGCTCGCTGATTTTATCCCTAACCGAAGCGATATCAGGATCGATAATCGTTTCAAGCTCACGCTTTGTTACCCCCACCGTTAACCCGCTTTCTATCTCATTCAATAAAATTTCCGTCTCCATCGCGTCAGAGAGGCGCTTTTTACAGTTTTCAGCATCTTCCAAAATCTGGTGTCCCCGCTTGTGGGTAAGTACATCGATAAGTCGTTTTGTCCGCTTCTTGTCGAGTGATGTTGCAAGAAAGTTCTGAATCTCACCGATCACCACAGAAGGGTACAGGCTATTGATTTCATGCCACGTTGAAAGGTTATGAAACCATGTAGAGGGAATATTGATATCAGTGCCGTTTGCAATACGCACTTGAGTACCCATACCCAATTCAGGCATGATTTTTTTCAAGGCTAATGCCTTATCTAGGTTCGTACCACCAATATGGATTCCTGAGGTACCCAACACTCGATATCCCGCAACTGAATCATCCGAATTGGGCATTAAGATCGTAAAGTCAGAGGTGCCGCCACCTATATCAACAACCAGCAGGTTCCCTTGTAGTGGATGGCTGAACTGGAAGGCCTTTGCTGCAGCAACGGGTTCAAGCTGAAATTCTACATTTTTAAACCCTTTTTCATGGGCAATTTCGCGCAGTATATTTTCGGCCTGCATATCCATCTCATCATCGTCATCATTAAAGCGAACAGGACGACCTAGAACAACACTCTCTATCTCATGGTTACACTGTTTTTCGGCACGCTGCTTCATCTCAGCAATAAACAGACCGATAATGCTAGAGAATGGCACCATCTTATTAAATATGTTTGTCTTTTTATCGATTAGAGAGGTTCCCAATACCGATTTAATGGATCGCATCAGCCTTCCATCACACCCATCTAGATAAGCGTGTATGGCTCTGTCACCATAGAAAATCTCTTTCTCTTCATCATCAATAAAGATCGCTGTTCTTATCAGCCTGCTCTCAGACTCTAAGGGGACCATTGTCACGGCCTCATTTTTCACAACCCCAACGGCTGAATTCGAAGTCCCAAAATCAAAGCCACAATAGGACACTGTTTGCCTCGCTGAATAATATTAGTTTTTTTATAAAAACAGAAAAGTAGACCGCTGAAATACTCGAAAGAGTATTGCTATTAAGCGTTGCATAAATCCTTACACTCTACCCCCTCCCCAGCCCTCCCCCTGCAAGTGGGAGGGAGCAGATAGAAAACAGGATCACCCCAGCAGACCAACAAACGCCAACCCTGCACCGATATAGATAGCCGCTTCAATCGAGCCAATGGCAACATTACGCTCAA
>JABGQL010000114.1:0-6791 GCA_018648825.1 Gammaproteobacteria bacterium | reverse complement strand
CCTGCACCGATATAGATAGCCGCTTCAATCGAGCCAATGGCAACATTACGCTCAATCCCCACCTCCTGACCGATATTTACCCCAGGGAGCAGCAGTTGACGCAGCCCGATAGAGAACAGTGTCTGAGCAAAAAACATCGCTACGGCGATCAGAGACCAAGCTGTAATAGACCAAAATAGACTATCCGGGGCGTAGATAACAACCCCTGAAGCTGCCGTTACTGCCAACGCAACCCCCAGCCGATGACCTGCAAAACGAACCGCTACGGCCATATTTCCGCCTTGAATCTCCCCTTGAAGGGTACGACCCGACTCCTTGTGTCGAGACTGAAAAACTTGTGTGCGATAAACCGTCGCGGCAAGCATCAGCAGCTGAGAGACCACAAAGATGACGACCACCACAACCATACCCAAATAGGTGGAACCATCGACCCAGCTCATCGCTGCGCGGACAATAACTGCCGTGGCGATCATATTTCCGGCATCTACAATGGCGCTAGAGGTATTTCCCTTGAGCATCTGCTGGTGCAGATCTACTTGGGTTAAGACAACACGATCAAACACCTTGCGTGTAATCGCCATAAAGAGGATCGCCCCCACGCCATAGAGCGCCATCAATGAGAACTCATCCACATAGGAGTCCCCCGCCTCGCCCGAGGCGACCCCCATCATCAGAATAGAGACCGCAATAATCGCCCCAGCAAGGGTAATTCCCACCGCGAAGTTGTCATGTTCGGTCAGAAGCTCTTTCAGGGAGCTGCCGACCATGCTGTTGGCCAGCAGACGAACTGCCGCCATAAAGGCCAAAATCACTAAAAAATCGATCAGGTAGTAGCCCACTGAGGCATCTGAAAGCATGATGAATTGTGAAAGTTGTTGCATGATAAATTCCTAATAAATTCTTAATGAACCCTGTAACGGATTACTTTCCGCCTCGTCTACCCATACCACGACTGGAGCGACTACTGCTGCGGGAGCTGGCACCAAAAACGCTTGAGGTGCGTCTTGATGAGCGAGAGCCGGCACCGTTTGATGCCGTTGAGAACGCTGAACTTGAACGCTTTGAGCCTGAATTGGAGCTATGTCGGGGGCCACCACTGGCACCATATTTTCTACCAGATGCGCTGGTCGCTCTCTTGCGAGCGGCTGAATAGGTGCTCTGGCGTTTTCGCCCTGCAGGAGAGCCATACTGACGTTTTGGTTTTGCCGGGGTTAACCCCTTATCCCGCATCCCCTTATCGAGATCTGCCGTGCGTTGACGATCTCGACTAGAGCCGTAGGCATCAGAACCATAATCTCGATAGTAAGAGTTTCGGGACCGAGCATTCCAGCTGTCATAGCCAATTCTCCCACCGTAATATCCCGGCCCTCTGAAGAGGTCGCCAAACATCCGGTACATGCCATAGAACTGCCAGAAGCTGGTACCTGAGGAGTCTCTTTGCCAGCTACCGTAACCGGGGTTACCCACTAGATAGCTACCCGCCACCTTGCCACCATTCAAGGTAGCCGCCTCGGCATCATCAGGAATGCTGATCCGTGCTAGTTGACCATCCGACAGGTCTGCCATGGTGTTAATGACATCCAGCAGTGAATCATTAAAGAGGAGTGGATCGGAGGCCGCAGAGAGTGACTGTAGCTCTATAGAGGCTTGATGGAACTGCGATTCGTTCTCTGGTTCTAGAGGGACTTCCGCAAGCCGAGAGCGTAGCCCATTGTACTGAGCACCCTGTGTGGTTGCAGACAAGCTCAGTGACTGCGCCAGATCCGCAAAATCTGCTTTCTGGGTTGTCAGAATATCTGCGTACTTCTTTACAATAAGCAGATTGGGCATCGTCGGGCTGCGCTCATCGAGCAGCTTGCCCAACTGCTCAATCCTGTTTTTTACCCGCTCTACCTCAGGCTTAACCTGCTCTGCATAGGGGTTAGAACAGCCCTGCAGTAACAGAAGGCCCAGCGTGACCAGCAGCCATCGCCAACTTTGTATCCTATTCTGTTGCATACTATTTCTCTTCCATCCCACTCTACCCCTATCACTTATTGTTGGCATCCGCTAACGCCGCAGTAATGTGTTCTACAGAGGCCTTTACCCCCTCATTGACGATCACAAATACTGCTGATGCTTTGATGATTGTACTGGCATGAGGATTTGTCACAACCTCTCTGCTTTCTAATCGCTCATAAGCCACCGCAGTACCCAGATCATGCTGAATCAACGCGGTGACTACCTCCTTCCAGGCGAGGTTGAGGAGCGGTAGATCAAACCGAACATACTCATCAGACTCTGAGGTAAACATATTCTCAATAATTTGCTCTGACCCCGGTGCGACCAACCCCCTGACAATCATCTCTGGATAGGAGCGTATCGGCCGCAGCACGATGCTGGCTCCTGCTTCCAGAAAACGGGAGCGGTTGGAGTCATTTACACACTCCGCAATCAGGGGAATATCTTTGACCCCAATCTCTCTCAGTCGATGCAAGATATCAAAAGTTCGGCTGTCTGCATCTGGATTGGTCTCTTCGCGGGCTAGGATAATAATGGCTGCCGCTTTCTCTGCATCTGCTGAGAGCAGCTCATTGTCATCCAGCGCATCACGATTGCGATGAGCTACCCCCTCCATCTCAGATAGGTGAGGTGGTAACCCTTCGGCATAATGGCGAGTGAGTATCTGCACCATGGCATCTTTAAATTGCTCATTGGCTCGAAGCTGCTCAATGACCCTTGTGAAAAAACGCTCACTATCCTCACGAGGCGCATTAATAATCAACAGGTGATCTTTCATATTCCATTCCCAGTTTCCACAACGTTGTCGTGCACGCCGACTTGCACGGTACTCAAAGTAATCTCCAGCCAGTTTAGCCAACAGGAAAATGCCGCCAAAATAGAGGAGGAGCACCGTAGCTACCCGGCCTTCAAAGGTCGATGATGAGAGGTCTCCATAGCCCACCGTAGTGATGGTGGTCAAAGAGAGCCATACCCCCTCACCAAACGACATCCCTTCAAACAGCACCATCGCCAGCGCGTGCAGCAACAACAGCGCTGCAATAAAGAGCGTCGTCACTTGTAACGAACGAAATAGCTCATCAGACTGAAATGACAAGCTACGAAAGCGTTGCTGCCCTACCAGTGAGCGAAAGAAGGTAAACATGATGCTATTGTAAGGTACCTTGCACCTACTCACCTACTCCTGCTGAATAGGCCACATCTCTTCCACTTTTCTCATAGAGAGCATGATACAGAAATGGACCTCCGTTCTTCCCCCATCAAACACACGGATCTCTATTGCGTGTTTTCGGTCATCTGACACCAAGCGGTAGTAGTCACAGGCGATCTCCCCGGAGTCCACCGCATCGGGCAGTGGAGTTTCACGAAAACCCCCATCAAAGCGATAGGCCATACGAAAGGCCTCTTGTCGGTACAACGCCGCTGTCCAAGATAGATATAGGTCAGGGGCCTTCTTTCTCCGGTGCAAGAGGTAGAGATAGTCATCATCCGACTCCAACATCTCCGCAAGCTCCTTCTCCTTAAAAACCGAGAGGACCTCTTGTGGGAGCACCGAGATAGCCACCTCAAATTCGTCAGCACTGATGGAGCGTACCCTGACCTGCTGTGCACCATCCACCAGCCCCGCATAGTGAAGTTGATCCACTGTGTTCTCTCCCAGAGAGAGCGTCCAGAGTGCATCCACCGAGAATGTTTTACCCGAGATCTCCGCTTGGGAAGTGAAGTCAAACTTCACCATATCCCCAACAATGAGATCCCTCAGAGACTCCAGAGAACGGGAGGAGTCCCCCCCCGCTTTCTGCAAGCCTCGTCCCAACCGATCAAGCCAACCCATAATCGTCTTAGCTCTGTTTTTTGCTGTTGATGCGGGCCAAGATGTCATCTCGGTTGCTGTTCTTCGCCCCAATGCCCGCCTTGGCGAGCCGATCTTTCAGTGCACCATCTCCAGTGGTGCTTTCAATCTCTTTGGCCGCCTCCATCTTCGCCTTTCGCTCTGCCTGCTTCTCCTTGATGCGCTGCATACGTTCTGCCGCAAGACGTGTGCTTGAAGATGCTCCAGAGTGCTTTGCAGAGACCTCTAGTGCTGCACGTTGTGCATACTCTGTCGCCTTGATGGTCTTGATCTCCACCTTCATACTGTTGATACCACGCTCAGTCTCGGCAATTGTCGCTTTCAGTTCAGCCACACTGGTGATCAAACTGTCATGCACGGCTCTCTGTTCACCCAATTGCCCCTCGGTCTCACCAATCTTGTCGATCAGCTCATTCAGTAGCCCCTCATCCTCCTTCTCTGAGGCAGCAACGGCATAGCCTTCATACTCTGCAATATCCGCCTCAATATCGGCGATAGCCTTTGCAGTCAGCTTCTCTTGCGCCATCAAATCGGTCAGTGCATTCTTTGACTTGTCGATACGCCCCTCTGCATCACGAATACTCTGCTCCATAGCAGGGATTGCGATACTCGGGTCGCTGGCAATCGCCTCGCCCGTATCATTGGCTTTACCACGGATACCATCCAAAATAGTTTTCATCCAGCTCATTCGTCTTCTCCTTACTTCAGGTAGCTGCTAAAGGCTTCAAGCGCAGCGTCAAGGTTGCAGCTCAGCATGTCGATCTCTTCTACCAGCACTTCTGGCTTACTGTCGACAGAGGCCGCGCCGTACAGTTGGTACTGTTGACCGGTTTTTGCAAAGGCTGAGAGCGGCAGCGGGATATTCATACTTAACATGCCCTCCATCATCTCCGCCTCTAACCCCTCTTTAATCTCTTCTGATTCGAAAAGATTTACGATAGCCAGCACCTGTGTCTCATTAATATCGACAATGATGGGGAACTCTTCGCGCGTCTCAACCGTGACCTGCGCCATCAGCTCACTTTCATCAATGATAGCTGCCTCGATCTGCAGCCCGTCTGATGTTGTTGCACCATTCAACGCATCTACAATGGTTTTTAGTTTTTCAATCAATGGATACTCTCCTTTCTGATAAGTCCTACTTCTCTATTCCAATCCGCTTGGTGGTAGCTGTAGGCCACCTTTGATCCAAGACGGTTAATCTCTATTGAATCTGCCTCACTGAAGAAGCCTTTTCCAAATTCAAATGCTGCCAAGATACTCCCTTGAGTGGCCCACCCATCCTCAACCGACAACTCTTTCAACTCCGCGATACGCTGTCGGGGAGAGCGCCCATTCTTGGTTGCAATGGTCCACCCCCACTCGCCAAATGAGGGTACGTTGGCATGATACTGCTGCACATGCTGGAATCCTGCGTACTTGACCGTTTTACCAATACTGATAAAGGTATTTTTTGCATGGTAGGGAGAGGTGGATTGAACCACCATGGTACCGTCCCCCGCAAGCAAGGCGTGCAGTTTCGCATAGAAACGGGCGCTATACAGCTTATTCAGGTCGGGGTGTGACGGGTCTGGCAGATCTACAATAATGGTGTCAAAGCTTTCACTGTTTTGCAACAGTTCATCCACTGAGAGAAAGGCATCCCCAAACTTTGTGACCACCGAAGACGCACTGAGTGAATTTTGATTCGCCTCAAGCAGCCGCGCATTCACAACCTTACCCTCTTTAACCATCGGCTCCTTAAAAAGAGTCACCAGCTTCTGGTCCAAGTCGAGAAGATGGACCCGCTGAGGGTTCCACCGCAAGACATCACGTAGCGCCAGACCATCCCCCCCTCCGACAATCAGTATCTTGTTGTGACGTGCGGAGGATGCCATTGCGGGATAGACCAGCATAGAGTGATAAATGTGTTCATCATTGCTTGCAAACTGAGTGCGTCCATTGAGATAGAAGGTGAGCACGGGAGGTTTGGCGGGGTCCATGATGCGCTCTGTAACCAGCAACCGTTGACGCTCTGTATTGACACGAAACACCACCTTGTCTTTGTAGAGCATATCTTCCATCTCATGCCCCCACTGCTGTCCATACTCAAATACGTTGGCGATCACCACAGCGGTGAGGAGATGCAGCACCAGCAGTGTACCTTTGTGGGTGATCTTCTCTGCAAAGACCCAGAAGAACAGCGCACCCAGCAGCAGGTTAACACTCCCGGTGATCGCCCCAGCCAGCGAGACCTCCATAGAGAGCATTAAGAAGACAAAGATAGAGGCCCCGGTCCCCGCACCAATATAGTCGATACCATAGATTGACCCTATATTGTTGGCGGCCGAGCGCTTGTAAATGTCACTACGAATCTCACCGATCAAGGGGATCTCCATACCGATCAAAAGCCCCAGGATTGCTGCAAAGATAAAGGGAGAGAGAGTGGCAACCATTTGGCCCGTCTCAACCAGACCACCCGCAGGAATAAGGTCTCTCGGTATCTGAAAGGTCTCAGCCAGAATCATAGGAAATAGGCTGGATAGCGCAAAGGCACCACCAATCAACAACACACTGGTGCTACCGATAAAGGCCAAAGCCACCTCTAGCAGAGCAAACCCGGTGTATGGGTTCGTGACTTTTCTCGCAAGAAAGGAGCCTATCCCCATTGAGATCATCATCAACGTAATCACCCCAAAAATGGTGCTCTCCATCGCACCGACCACACGCCCAGCATAGTGGGAGAGCAGGTACTCATAGATCAGTCCACAGCCAGCCCCCACCGCCAAAATAAGCAGGACGGTGATATCGAGAGACTTTTGCTGATCAATCTTCATGTAAACCTTAAGATCCGAGGAGGCCAGAGACTGTATAGCATAAATAGCACACAAGCAAGAAAATAAGCATGAATTCATGATCAACAGCACATTTACCAATGATTCAATTGAAATAGATGCAT
>JABGQL010000059.1:4056-30233 GCA_018648825.1 Gammaproteobacteria bacterium | reverse complement strand
TCTATGATCTCATCATTCAAGGAAATTCTCGAGGACTTGTTCAGGCTTTCCCTAATCTAAAACATGTAGTTAACGGGTACTTTGAATGATATTTGACACCAGAACTCTGGTATTGATTTTTGGATTAGTTTCACTGATTTCAGCACTGATCCTCTACTTTTTCTATCGCCAACAATCTGTGATCCCCGGCCCCAGAGAGTGGGCCATAGGGGCTGTATTTCAAGCCCTAGGGGCTCTATTTTTATTAACCCATGAGCTGACTTCCCCCCTTGTTTCCATCATGGGAAACAACTTAAGCTTCTTTCTCTCTTATGCCTTTTTCTATCAGGGAATCCGGCGATTCATTGGCAAGCCAATGGAGTGGAAGAGCACTGGTATGATCATTATACTGCTGAGCACTCCTCTACTTTTTCTTTATCATTCCAGTGAGTACCTGAGTGAACGTATTGTTCTGAACGCATTCGGCACCGGTCTCTTCTGCTTTATGAGTGGCTGGGTCTTGTTCAGAGAGGCGAACCACAGGCTACCTGCCCGTACAGCAGTGGCCATTGTGTTTTTGGCAATCGGAATGCTGCACGCTTATCGTCTCTATCTCAACCTCTTCTTGCCCCACCCTATCGATACCCACCTCCTTCAGGAGAGCAGCAGAGAGCATCTGATTTTTATTGGTGGGATATTGGGGATTATTGTAGTGACATCCGGTTTTGTAGTGATGACCTCAGAGCGGTTACGCAACGCACTACAGACACAAATTCAACAGCTGGGCCGAGCCAACCGAGTAGCGGATCAGACATTGAAGGAGCAGAAAAATTTTCTCGCTATGCTCTCCCATGAGTTTCGTACACCATTGGGGATCATGAAGGCCAATGTGGATGCGGTACTCACCTCCCCCACTGCACGTGATCCATTTATCGATGAGAGTCTTGAACGGGTACAAAGCGCCTCTACACGACTCTCTACATTGGTGGAGGGGTGCCTGAATGATGAGTGGATGTCGAACACGATTGAGAGCGGAGAAGGGCATTACGCCCGGGTTAATCTTGAAGAGATTCTTACCCAACTGGCTGATGAGTACAGCATCAACCATAACC
Source organism: Gammaproteobacteria bacterium (assembly GCA_018648825.1). Lineage (GTDB taxonomy): Bacteria > Pseudomonadota > Gammaproteobacteria > Thiopontia. The sequence goes on along the minus strand of JABGQL010000059.1, from coordinate 29,142 downwards.
GAGCAGAACCACTGCCTACTATTGCAGCTGACCGTTATCTAATTCTGATTCTGTTCTCCAGCTTGATTGATAATGGTTGCAGGTATGCCTCCTCCCCTTCAGCGGTCAAAGTATCCGGAGCAGCTCATGAAGAGTGGGTCACAGTCGAGATCGAAGATGATGGCCCCGGTATTGCACCCGAAGAGCAGAAACAGATTTTTGATAAATATTACCGAGCCAAAAATGGCAATAAAAAACCGGGGGCTGGGTTGGGACTCTACTTTGTCAAACGTATCACCGAGCTGCATGGAGGGACTGTCACCCTAAAGTCCAACAACAGCAGTACACTATTCCGTATCACCTTGCCGCTTAACGCACTTGGACCGGCTCAGTAAAGGCATACCCTACGCTGTGTACTGTTTTGAGCGGAATGGTGTACGTTGCTGTCGTAAAACGGCGACGCAGACGAGAGACCTGAATATCCAGACCGCGACTATTGGGCGCATATTCATTGACACCTAATGCCTCATAGAGTTTTTTACGGGTTACCGGATTTCCAGGGGTCGCCGCCAATGCGGAAAGCAGCTGAAACTCACTCTGTGAGAGAAGATGAAGCTCTTCATCCGGTGTCATCAACTCCCATTTCGTAGCATCCAGAGCCCAACAGCTACAGGGAATTGAACTGTCGGGGATTGACTGTTTGCGTTGGTAGAGGTTGTGAATCACCGCTTGCAGTTCGCGGACATCCACCGGTTTGGAGAGATAGTAGTCTGCACCCTGTTTCAGCCCTTCAATCCGCTGTTCAACCTCACCATAGGCTGAGAGCATGACTACACTACAATCGTGCTGTTTTTTCAATCGGCACACTACCTGTAGACCGCTCTCATCTGGCAGATTGATGTCAAGCAGTACGACATCAGGAGCCTCCCCCCCAGCCTGTAATAAAGTATCCATCTGTTGTGCCGAGCCAGCCTCGACCACTTCCATTCCGCTACCGCTCAAGATCGAGGCGATCGGGGTACGAAAATCCTCCTCATCATCGACCAGCAGCAAGCGGATTTTTCTCAAAACGGCTCCTCATAGAGGTTATCTAATTGCAATAAGATAGCCTAATTCTATTGCTCCGCATGACTCCGCTTCAATCAACAAGATGTAACGAAATGTAACAGCATGATTTTATAACCAGAGAAAAGTTTTACTCAGCCATCACCGCGCAACATTTCCACCACCATTCGTAGGTTTTCTACGGCGTCTACGGCGCTTTTTCTGAGGGGCATCATTGGTTGTTTGAGCAGACTGGCCACCTTGCCGACTTCCACCACCACTGCGAGTCGGTTTTCTACCGTTTCCACCGCCCCCACCTCGTCTAGAGCGGTTACCGCCTCCCCCTTTCCCATTTTGAATCGGTTCTGGCTTGATGGATGGGTCAACCTCATAACCCGGCATATTCTGCTCAGGGATCTGTCGCTTCAGCAGTTTTTCAATATCCTTCAGCAACCCCAACTCATCCACACAGATCAGTGAAAGTGCCTCTCCTTCATTGCCAGCACGTCCGGTTCTACCGATACGGTGCACATAATCCTCTGGCACGTTGGGTAGTTCAAAATTGACAACATGCGGCAGCTGGTCAATATCGAGTCCACGCGCCGCAATATCGGTTGCCACCAGTACGCGTATATCTCCAGCCTTAAACCCTGCCAGTGCTTTGGTACGGGCACCTTGGCTCTTGTTACCGTGGATTGCAGCGGCAGTCAGCCCATCCTTATCCAGCTGTTGTGCCAGTCGGTTGGCACCATGTTTGGTACGGGTAAAGACCAGCACCTGCTGCCAGTTATTGGTCCCAATCAGTTGGGAAAGCAGTTCACGTTTACGACTCTTATCCACCTTGTAGACCACCTGATCAACCGTCTCAGCGGCTGTATTCTGTCGCGCCACCTCAATCATCTCTGGGTTGTGCAGTAGGCCACTGGCGAGCTGTTTGATCTTCTGTGAATAGGTTGCCGAGAAGAGGAGGTTTTGGCGATCTTTGGGGAGCAGTTTGATCACCCGTTTGATATCGTGGATGAAGCCCATATCCAACATGCGATCCGCCTCATCCAACACCAAAAATTCCACATGGGAGAGATCCACGGTGCGCTGCTGGGCGTGATCGAGTAGCCGTCCCGGTGTCGCCACCAGAATATCAACGCCGTGACGTAGCTTGTCGATCTGTGGGTTGATTTTAACTCCGCCGAAGATGACGGTAGAGCGCAGTGGTAGGTATTGCCCGTACTGCTTCACGCTCTCCCCCACTTGGGCGGCCAGTTCGCGGGTGGGGGTCAGTACCAGCGCACGAACGGGACGGTGACCTTTTCCTTGCGCATGTTCATGCAATAACTCTAGCATCGGCAGGGTGAATCCAGCCGTTTTACCGGTTCCGGTCTGTGCACCTGCAAGGATATCTTTACCCTGCAGTATGACGGGAATCGCCTGTTGCTGAATAGGGGTGGGCTCGCTGTAGCCTTGTTGATCCAGCGCACGCAAAATTTCAGCCGAGAGGCCGAGGTCTTTGAAAGACATAGTTTCTCCTGCCCCCAATCTGGCACACTATTTCACTGTGCTACGGTACAGGGTGGGGATGGGTTATTGGGATCAGAGCAGAGACCTGAAGGGTCTACTGAATGATGATGCACCTACCGAATTGGTGCTGTGCGGCGCATCCTACCAGAAATGTGTTACTCGCGCTCCTCAATCCACGCCATTTGGATCGCCTCTAGCACCTTCTCTCCACCTCGGGAGGGGTCGTCAGAGAAGCCTTCTAGCTCGATCACTTTGTTGTGTAGTTCGAGAAAGTTGATACTTAATGGGTCGCTCTCTGGATAAAGCTCATCCAGCTCAATTGCGATATCCAATACATCTGTCCAGCGTAGGTCCATGCTCATTCCTTCTATTTTGACTCTACCCCCACCTCAATCCTCCCCCTGCAAGGGGGAGGAGGCTGGAGGTCAGTGGTTCTCTGAGACCATGTTGATGGTGTATTTGGGGATCTCTACCACCAGATCCTCCTCACCTACCATCGCCTGACAGCTGAGGCGTGAGTCGGGGTCCAGCCCCCACGCCTTGTCGAGCAGGTCATCCTCCACCTCATCACTCTCTTCCATCGAGTAGAACCCTTCACGCACATGGCAGTGGCAGGTGGTACAGGCGCAGCTCTTTTCACAAGCGTGCTCTAGATGGATGCCGTTCTCTAACATCGCATCGAGTACGGTGGTACCTGGTTCGGTATCAAAAGCGGCCCCTTCTGGGCAGAGTTCTTCATGGGGTAAGACAACAACTTGTGTCATGAGGCGATCTCCTCTACATTTTTTCCCGACAGGGCGTGCTTCACTGATTGATCCATACGACGCGCTGCATAAAATTCACTGTCTTGGTTGATCTGCTCAATCTTCTTCTCAATGGCGCGGGTCTCCCCAGTTTCAGCCACCTCTTTCAGCTCTTCGATCATCTGTAACAGTTTGCCCAGTTCAGCGGCATTCAGTAGCTCTTCACCATCTTTGTCCAGCGCGGCCTCCATCGCTTCAACAGTCCGTTTTGCCTCGACCTGCTGCTCTCGTAACATACGGGCATCTCGGTCCGCTTCGGCAAATTGATAGGACTCTTTGAGCATCATCTCCACTTCACCATCACTCAAACCATAGGAGGGTTTAACGGTGATCTCTGCCTGTACTCCGCTGGTCTCTTCGCGTGCCGAGACCGCAAGCAGCCCATCTGCATCAACCTGAAAGGTGACACGGATGCGAGCAGCACCTGCCACCATTGGAGGGATACCTCGCAGCTCAAAGCGGGCCAGCGAACGGTTGTCTTCAACCATCTCACGATCCCCCTGCACCACATGGATCGACATCGCCGTCTGTCCATCCTTAAAGGTGGTGAACTCTTGGGCACGGGCCACTGGAATGGTGGTATTTCTGGGGATAACCACTTCGCTCATCCCTCCCATAATCTCCAAGCCTAACGAGAGTGGCGTGACATCCAGCAACAGTAGTTCGCCATCTTTTTTGTTGCCGACCAGAATATCGGCCTGAATTGCAGCACCGACTGCCACTACCCGTTCGGGATCAATCCCCTGCAGTGGTGCACGTCCGAAGAGCTCCTCTACCTGTTTGGCAACCAGTGGTACACGGGTGGAACCGCCCACCAACACCACTTCGGAGACTTCATCTTTTTCAATATTGGCATCACGCAGTGCACGACGCACAATTCTTAGGGTCTTCTGCACCACTGGCTGAATCAGCTCATTGAGTGACTCCAGTGTCAACACTCCCTGCCAGCTCACCTCTGCAAACTGTAACTCCAGCTCAATTTCGCTAGAGGTGGTCAATCGCTCCTTGGCACTACGCGCCTCACTGAGTAGATATTTGAGTTGAGAGGGGTTCTCCTCCAGCGGCTGAGAGATCGCCATCTGCTGCCCCATCCACTGCGCGATAAGATGATCCATATCATCCCCACCCAGCACTGCATCACCCCCAGTAGAGAGCACTTCAAACACCCCTTTTGTCAATCTTAATATAGAGATATCGAAGGTTCCTCCACCAAAGTCGTAGATGGCATGAATCCCTTCTGGCTGACTGTCCAGACCATAAGCAACCGCTGCGGCAGTCGGTTCATTGAGCAGGCGCAGTACAGTTAATCCTGCCAGTTTAGCGGCATCCTTGGTGGCTTGGCGCTGGGCATCATCGAAGTAGGCGGGAACGGTAACCACCACCCCTTCCAGCTCTCCACTCAGGGTATCGACGGCACGCTGCTTCAGCACTTTGAGGATTTCGGCAGAGACCTCTATAGGGGTGACCGCTCCGGCAGCTGTCTCAATTTTGGGAACTGCACTCTCACTCTCCGCAAACTGGTAAGGGTACTGCCCAGGAATCGTGCTCAACTCCTCAGCGCTTTTTCCAATGATACGTTTAACCGAGGCCAGGGTGTTGAGTGGGTCCTCTACTGCAGCGGCACGTGCCAGCTGCCCGACTACCGTAGTCTGCCCCGCCCCTTGGTAACGTACCACCGAAGGGAGGATATGCGCACCATCCTCATCAGTCAGCGTTTCAGCAACTCCACTACGCACGGTGGCAATCAGTGAGTTGGTGGTTCCTAGGTCAATCCCTGCCGCCAGATGGTGCTGGTGGGGAGCGGCCGACTGTCCCGGCTCTGCAATCTGTAATAGCGCCATAATTCAGTTTCTTATATGATTTTATTAAATTAAATTCTTAAATTAGATCATCAATCATCGCTTCAGCCTGATGGGCCAAACGATAGAAGAATTGCATCTGCTGTACGATAACTCGCGCCTGATCAGTGTCATCTTTCCACTCAATCGAGAACTGTTCACCCTGTTTAGCAATACGCGCCTCCATTTGGGCCGCAAAGGCTTCCAGCGCTCCACTCGGATCACTCCCCTGCTGAGCGGCCTCTAGCGCCTCACGCAGCTCCATCTGCTCCATCAAAAATTCGGGATCACGTACAGTTTCGCTATCGGTACCGAGATCTACCCCCATCAACTCCAATAGGTAGCGTGCCCGAGCGATAGGGTCTCGCAGCACTCGATTACCTTCATTGATACGGGAGGCCATCTGTAGCGAAATTCGACGCTCTTGGTCCGTGCCATTGGCAAAACGGTCGGGGTGATGCTGTTGCTGTAGGGTGCGGTATTTTTCGGAGAGCTGTGTACGATCCACCTCATACTCTAGAGGCAGTTCGAACAGCTCAAAATAGTCGGTTGTTAGTTCCATAGATCGCTATACGTTAAAACTTTCGCCACAGCCACAGCTGTTTTTGACGTTGGGGTTGTTGAATTTGAACCCCTCATTCAACCCCTCTTTACCGTAATCCAGCTCGGTGCCTTCAAGATAGACCAAGCTCTTGGGGTCGACAATCACCTTCACCCCTTCGCACTCGAAGATCTGATCTTCATCCTCAGCCTCATCGACAAACTCGATAATATAGGCCATGCCGGAGCAGCCCGAGGTCTTTACCCCAAGACGCAGACCGAGACCGGAGCCACGGTTATCGAGAAAGGCTTTAACCCGCTCTGCTGCGGGTGCTGTCATGGTAACTGCCATCGTTTTGTCCTTGTATAGGTAATTCAGAAACTGTTCGCAGCCTCACCCCTCAGATTCGGGAGGGAGGTTAGGTATTTTACTTTAATGGGCTGCCCATTGAACCGTACTGAGATCAATTCCATCTTTATACATATCCCATAGCGGAGAAAGTTCACGTAACTTCTCCACCTTCTCTTTGGTCAGAGCAACCGCTTCATCAACCTCAGCTTCCGTGGTAAAGCGCCCGAAGGTGAAGCGGATGGAGCTGTGGGCCAACTCATCATTACGGCCAATCGCACGCAACACGTAAGAGGGCTCTAGGCTGGATGAGGTACAGGCAGAACCAGAGGAGACCGCCAGACGGTTGATCGCCATCATCAGCGACTCCCCCTCTACAAAGTTGAAGCTGACGTTCATGTTTCCGGGAACGCGCTGCTCCAGGTCTCCATTGACGTAGACCTCTTCCATCCCCTCGATCCCTTTAAGGAAACGGTCACGCAGTGCCTCTAGCTGTTTACCCTCTGCAACCATCTCTTCACGAGCAATGCGGAATGCCTCGCCCATACCTGCAATTTGGTGAACGGGCAGAGTACCGGAACGCATACCACGTTCGTGACCACCACCATGCATCTGAGCCTCCAGGCGCACACGCGGTTTGCGGCGCACGTAGAGAGCACCCATCCCCTTAGGGCCGTAAATCTTATGGGCTGAGAAGGACATCAGATCGACATTCATCTTGTTGACATCAATCTCCACCTTACCGGCGCTCTGTGCCGCATCGGAGTGGAAGAAGATCTTTCTCTCACGGGTGATTTTACCAATCGCCTCTAGATCCTGCACCACACCGATCTCATTATTGACGTGCATGATAGAGACCAGAATGGTGTCATCACGCAGGGCGGCCTTAAGCTTATCCAAATCAATCAGACCACTGGACTCTGGCTGCAGATAGGTCACTTCAAACCCTTCACGCTCCAGTTGGCGACAGCTATCAAGCACCGCTTTGTGCTCAGTCGCTGAGGTGACGATGTGCTTCCCCTTCTTATGGTAGAAGTGGGCAATGCCCTTGATCGCCAAGTTATCTGACTCGGTGGCACCAGAAGTCCAGACAATCTCTTTAGGGTCAGCAGCGATCAGTGTTGCCACTTCGCTACGTGCGGCTTCTACCGCCTCTTCAGCTTCCCAGCCGTAGGCGTGAGATTTTGAGGCGGGGTTACCAAATTTGGTATTTACCGTCAGGTACTGCATCATCACTTCCGCCACACGTGGATCTACCGGCGTAGTTGCTGAGTTATCCAGATAGATGGGTCTGCTCTCTGATTGTGCCATAATCTTCTTCCTGTTCCTTGATGATGGAAACTCTACGGGGACCCCTTCCCCTTCTCGCCTTCCACCTCTAAAATTTGTATTGCTCTATTGTATCACCACTAACCACTAATATTCGCCTATCCCACAGCGCTCCAAGCGGTTGCTGTAGGTAGCAGAGTCTTCTCTAGTACCGCTAAGAATTGGTCAATCTTCTCTATTGTAATGTCTCGACAGAGGCTGATACGGATTGCATTTCTGGCCTGTTCTGCAGAGACTCCCATCGCTGTCAAAACTCGATTGGGGGTGGTCTTGCCAACCTGACAGGCTGAGCCACTGGAGAGCGCAACCCCCTGCTGGTCCAACTGCATCAGCAAAGTCTCCCCCTCTATGTTTGATAGTAAACACATCACCGTATTGGGCAGTCGTGGTGCCTGTTGGGCCACAATAGCAACGCCATTAATCTGTCCCAATCCACGCTCCAAATGGGTACGACAGGCCAGCTGCTGTTGTGAACGCAGCTCCAGCCCTGCAGCAGCCTGTTGAGCAGCAACACCAAAGCCGACAATAGCAGGTACATTTTCGGTCCCTGAACGCAATCCACGCTCCTGTCCTCCACCACTCAACAGTGGTTTCAATAACAGAGAAGGGGTCACCACCAGTGCACCCACCCCTTTGGGGCCGTACATTTTGTGTGCCGACAGGGTGAGACAGTCTGCGCCCAGTGTGGGAAAATCGAGCGGAATTTTACCCCCAGCCTGGGTCGCATCGACATGCAATTTTGCATCGGTATGCTGCAGTTGGGAGAGCTCTTGGATTACCCCAGTCTCATTATTGGCAACCATTACCGAGATCAGTTCTGGGCGCTGCTCTCTGATCTGCTCGATTGCCATCGCAGCCAACAGTCCATTTTCATCGACAGCCAGCTCTAAAACCTTCCACCCCTGCTGTTGAATCGCCACAACCGCACCTTGCAAACTCGCATGCTCTGTAGCACCGACAGCGATAGTACCCGGTTGATCGAAGGTGGATGCCATACCAATGATGGCAAGGTGGTTAGCCTCGGTACCACTTCCCGTAAACAGTACCTGTTTGGCGGTAGTCTGAACCAGATTCGCCACCTGAGCACGCGCCCGCTCTATCGCATCCTTGGCGATACGGCCTGCACGGTGAGAGGATGAGGGGTTGCCATAATGACCACTCCAGTAAGGCAGCATCGCCTCAACCACTTGTGGGTCTAGTGGCGTGGTTGCATTACAGTCCAGATAGAGTTCCATCTCATCAGTCCGTTGCGCGTAGCTTCTACCTCTACACCATCAAGCAGCGGCTACAGCTGCAACCGGAGAGGCGGGTGACTTTCCACCACACCTTTTGTTATCCAGCAAATTTCTATCGCTGATCAGTTGTCCCAGCGATATTGCACCAAGGAAATCCTGGATTTGCTCACTGAGGTTGGTCCAGAGATCGTGGGTCAAACAGCTACGGTCTCCCTGACAGTTACCTTCGCCCTTACAACGACGCACATCAATCACCTCATCGACAGCGAGAATAATCTGTGAAATAGAGATACTGGTGGCCTCTTGCGCCAACTGGTAGCCACCACCCGGTCCACGAGAACTCTTCACCAGCCCCTGTTTTCTCAGTTTGGAGAAGAGCTGCTCTAGATAAGAGAGTGAAATTTCCTGACGTCCTGATATCTCAGACAGCGTAATTGGCCCCCGCTCTTCATTAATCGCCAGATCCAGCATCGCTGTTACGGCATATCTTCCCTTGGTTGTCAGACGCATCGCTTATCCCTCTCCTAAATCTTCAATATAACCCTGTACTACAGTATGGTTATACTGTGCAATAACAGACAAAAAAGGTCAACTAATTTATTCTCTATTTCAGTATCACCACTTGTTGCGGTTTTTCTGCCCCATCCACCTGTACAGAACAGGTATCACTATCACAGTCTGCATCACAGGATTGCTTGCGGATGGCGCAGGAGACATTCAGTTCAGGCAGATCAACCCCTTCCACTTCACCACCAATCTGCTTGATCGCATCACACATCTGCTCCATCTGTGAGTCCATCGCATGTACGTGGTCGAGAATACAGTTGATTGCATTGGCAACGGGGTCTGGCATCTCACTGGCGGTACCGTAAGCATCGAAGCCGATCTTCTCGGCAAACTCTTTCACCTGTGGGTTAATTGGTTTTTTGCGTTGAATAATGCGACCGGGGATACCCACAACTGAGGCACCACTGGGAGTATCTCTAACCACCACAGAGTTGGAACCAACCCGCACTCCATCACCCAACACAATCGGCCCCAGCACCTTAGCACCGGCCCCCACCACCACATTATTTTTCAGTGTAGGGTGACGCTTGCCTTTATCCCAGCTGGTACCGCCCAGGGTTACACCATGGTAGAGGGTGCAATCATCGCCGATCTCTGTGGTCTCACCGATCACCACTCCCATACCGTGATCCACAAAGAAACGGTGTCCTATCCGTGCACCGGGGTGAATCTCAACACCACTGATCCAACGCACGATGGTGGAGAGCCAGCGAGCAACCCACTTCAGCCCCATACTCCACAACATATGGTTAAAACGGTGGGCCACCACCGCAAACACACCGGGGTAGGAGGTGATAATCTCGAAGGTGTTGCGTGCTGATGGGTCGCGCTCAAATACGCAATTGATGTCTTCTTTGATTCGCTCAAACATGGCTATTGTTGTTTCAATGACAGTGTAAAAAAGGGGGGTAATTATACCTTTCTGACGGTCTCTTGTACCGATGTAAGGATACCCCGCAGGATATTAACCTCATTACGATCCACATCCGCACGGTTAAAGAGACGGCGTAGGCGGCGCATCACTTGGCGCGGATTCTCAGGGTCCAGAAAGCCTGTGGCGATGATGCTCTCTTCTATATGGTTAAAGAGCCCCTCCATCTCGTCTGCATTGGCTAGCGGGTGGCGACGTTCTCCCTCACCGATAGGACGTTGCAAGGGTGCCTCCCCCCGCTGAATCATCAACTCATAAGAGAGCACCTGCACAGCCGCTGCGAGATTGAGTGAGGAGTACTCTTGACTGGTAGGAATGCGCATCAATGCATTACAACGGTCCAGCTCGCCATTGGTGAGCCCCGAATCTTCCCGTCCAAACAGCACCGCCACTTTGCCCTGCGTGGACTCTGCCAAGATTCTCTCGGCACACTGTTTTGGAGTCAGCTCTGGAATATAGAGTCCACGTGGGCGCGCACTGGTCCCCATCACAAAGGCGCACCCCTCTAACGCCTGATCGACCGTTTCATGAATGCCCGCATTCATCAAAATATCATCCGCACCTGAGGCACGTGAGGTGGCATCGGCACTGGGGTAACGGTTGGGGTTGACCAGCGCTAACTGATCCAGACACATATTCTTCATCGCCCGCGCTGCACCTCCAATATTACCGGGGTGGGAGGTCTCCACTAGCACAAACTTCACATCTACACTGTCCATACTCAACGACTCAAATCAGTAGAAAAACGGCAGATGTTACCATGCAGTCATCGGCAGACTGCTGTAAAATGCGCGTTTTCCTGACTCCCACCTCATACTCACCCCTCACCTACTAGACTCTTACCATTATGAATCCAATGCTCAATACTGCCATCAAGGCAGCGCGCCGCGCCGGCACGGTGATCCTCCGCTCCATGGATCGACTCGACACACTGAAGATTCAGAGCAAAGACAAAAATGATTTTGTCTCCGATGTAGACCGTAAGGCAGAGGAAGAGATCATCAAGATCTTGCGCCAAACCTACCCCCAACACTCTATCCTCGCTGAGGAGAACGGTGCCATCGAAGGCAATGAGTATCAGTGGATCATCGACCCACTCGACGGCACCACCAACTACCTCTACGGCTTTCCGGTGTTTGCTGTCTCCATTGCGCTCGCCTTTAATGGTGAATTGCTGCATGGTGTAGTTTATGACCCCTTGAGGGATGAGCTATTTACCGCCAGCAAGGGCGATGGCGCCATGCTCAACAACCGCCGTCTGCGCACCACTCACCGTAAAGGGTTGGATGGCGCACTGCTAGGGACCGGTTTTCCGTTCAAACAGCAACAACATTTAGATATATACCTAGAGACCTTCCGCGCCCTGTTTCCGGACAGTGCCGGTATTCGTCGCGCAGGTTCAGCAGCAATTGATCTGGCCTATGTGGCCGCAGGTCGCCTCGATGGTTTTTGGGAGATCGGTCTCAAACCTTGGGATATGGCTGCTGGAGCGCTGCTGGTGCAAGAGGCTGGCGGAGTCTGCACTGACTTCGCTGCGGGGAGTGATTTCTTGGAGAGCGGCAACATCATCGCCGGAGGGTTAGATGTTCAACAGTCTATTCAGAGGACGATTTATCCAATCGTTTCTGAGACACTGCCAAAGTAATCATCAGACAACAGCTGAAGCGCGTAGACCAGTGCATCTTCACGCTTCCCGCCTTGCACTCGATAGTAGGCCTTACGCATTCCAATCTCATTAAACCCCATACTCTCATAGAGCGACTGTGCTGTTTGATTGGAGAACCGCACCTCCAGAAAGATCATCTCAGAATTGGCATTTCTCGCCTGTTCAATCAACCACTGTAATAGTACACGCCCCAAGCCTCGGCCCTGCTCGCTGGGGGCGATGGCAATATTGAGCAGCTGTGACTCTCCCGCTGCGGTCGACTGTACTGCATAGCCAATAATTCGCTGCTGGCGCTCCATCACCACCAGTAGGCTACCCGCCTCCATGGAGTCGATAAAGATTTGACTGGCCCAAGGGAAGGGGTAGACCTGCTGTTCAATTGCTTGTATCGCATCAAGGTCGCTTAACTCCATCTGGCGAATATGGAAGTCACTCATGGTATTAATTTTTTCAGAACTATTCGTAGATTCAACCCCCACCCTAGCCCTCCCCCTGCTTGGGAGAGGGAACTACAAGCTGGGAATGTAGCTGCTTGAGGGCTTCCCAAGCGGCTCGCTTGTCTGCTGGTTTTTTTAGCAGATGGGCCGGGTCGAAGCTGTGGATGAGATTAGGAAGCGAAAGTGAATCACCGCCCAGCTGCAGTATCATTTGCGCGCCTGACTGCTCAAACTGCTGCTGTAGGTAGCTGGGGAACGTACCTTCACCTTCAGTCAGCAGTGATGACTCCAGTACGGTCCCTCGATAACAGCCTGCGACTGGAATACCAATCGACAGCAGCATAGCACCCAGTAGCTGTTCCGCTGCCCCCTCCAGTGGTGGTGTAATCAATAGTAGATTTGCACCCGCTGCGGGCTGCCATTGAACCTGCGTAGCATAATGTTCAATCGATGGCTCTGCTATAGCAGACTCTACCGGCTCTACACTCTCCTCCAATGAGAGTTCGCGGCGCACCCACTGCTGAATGCCCATTGCCTGCAGGTGGGGAAAGCGCGTGGTGATCATGTGCGGATCATCCACACCACCCACCCGACCAGAGCGAGAAGTAGAAATAGTTCAATAAAGGCAGCCCACATGGGTCGTTGTTTATATGGATGATTGCGTAAGTATTGGTAGATTCAACCCCCACCCTATCCCTCCCCCTGCTTGGGGGAGGAGACCGAGGCATAAGGTCGTGCAGCTATTCATGGCTGAATTCATAGCTGAGGATGCGCTCTCTGCTCGAGTGGCTCAGAGACGCGATTTAGCGCATGGATATAGGATTTTGCCGAGGCGATAACGATATCGGTGTCGGAGCCTTGACCATTAATCATCACTCCATCCTTATCCAAGCGTACGGTCACCTCTCCCTGCGCATCCGTACCTTCGGTAATGCTGTTCACTGAGTAGAGGTCAAGCTTGGCTTGGCTCTGCACCAGCGACTCAATGGCACCAAAGACGGCATCAACCGGACCCGCACCGCTTGCCCCGGCACTCTTCTCTTCCCCATCCACCATCATCACCACCTCTGCCTGTGGGGTCTCTCCAGTCTCGGAGCAGACCTTTACCGAGACCAGACGGTAGCGCTCATCACCCGCAGACTGGGTAGAGTCATTGACCAGTGCCAGCAGATCATCGTCGTAGATTTCATGTTTTTTATCTGCAAGATCCTTGAAACGGGCGAAGGCATCGTTCAGCTCTTCCTGGGTCTCAAAATCAAATCCAAGATCATGCAAGCGACTCTTCAGGGCACTACGCCCAGAGTGTTTGCCCATCACCATCTTGTTAGCGGTCCAGCCTACATCCTCAGCACGCATAATCTCGTAGGTCTCACGCTGCTTCAGCACCCCGTCCTGATGAATACCGGACTCATGGGCAAAGGCGTTACTGCCCACTACCGCCTTATTCGGCTGTACCGGGAACCCTGTAATACTGGAGACCAATTTAGAGCAAGGGACGATCTGTGTAGTATCAAGGCGGGTATCACAACTAAAGAGATCCTGACGGGTACGCACCGCCATCACCACCTCTTCCAGTGAGGCGTTACCTGCACGCTCCCCCAGACCATTGATGGTGCACTCCACCTGACGCGCCCCATTGAGTACCGCTGAGAGCGAGTTACCCACAGCCAGCCCCAAGTCGTTGTGGCAGTGAACCGAGAAGATCGCCTTGTCAGAGTTTGGAATACGTTCGATGAGGTCACCAATCAGTGCACCAAACTGGTGTGGCAGGTTGTAACCCACCGTATCGGGGATATTCAGGGTAGTCGCCCCCGCATCAATCACGGCCTCCAGAATACGGCAGAGGAAATCTGGCTCGGAACGGCCTGCATCCTCTGGTGAGAACTCGACATCATCGGTATGTTGACGCGCCCACTTTACCGCCTGCACCGCCTGCTCTACCACCTGATCGGGTGACATCCGCAGTTTCTTCTCCATATGGATCGGAGAGGTGGCAATAAAGGTGTGGATGCGCCCACGCGCGGCTGGCTTCAGTGCGGCACCGGCTGCCTCAATATCTTTGGGCAGTGCGCGGGCCAGACCACAGACAACACTCTCTTTTACCGTCTCAGCAACCGCCTTCACGGATTCAAAATCACCTGGGCTGGCGATTGGGAAGCCAGCCTCAATCACATCAACCTTCATCTTCTCTAGCGCACGAGCGATACGTAGCTTCTCCTCCGCATTCATTGAGGCTCCGGGGCTCTGCTCCCCATCGCGCAAGGTGGTATCAAAGATGATTAATGGGTCTGCACTACTCATGATCGGTTTTCTCGTCAGGATTACTGTTGGAATTATTAGAGTTCTTATTGGATTCATTCGACTTCACCTCTCTGGCGAGTCGCTTGGCACGGCGTTTTCTCAGTTCAACCAAGTTGAACACAGGCCCCCACAACGCATAGATCAGGAAACCAAAGAAGAGGATTTGTGGAGGATCGACAGAGATCAACACCATCACCGCCACCATTATAATCATCGCCACAAAGGGGATACGATCTTTCAGATTCAGATCTTTAAAGCTATGGTAGCGTACATTGCTCACCATCAATACCCCCGCCAGTGCCGTGAGGAATGCAGCCACAACTCGGAATTGTGTGGTGAGATTATCGCCACTATAACCATGCTCGACCGCCACCCAGACCAGACCCGCTACGACAGCGGCTGATGCAGGACTTGGCAACCCCTGAAAATAGCGTTTATCGGCAATCCCTACTTGAGTATTGAAACGGGCCAAACGTAGCGCTGCTGCTGCAGTATAGATAAAGGCGGCTAACCAACCATACTTGCCCAGTGTAGAGAGTCCCCACAGATAAACCACCAACGCGGGGGCCATACCAAAGGAGAGCATATCGGAGAGGCTGTCGTACTGTGCTCCAAACTCACTCTCGGTATTGGTCATCCGTGCAACACGACCATCCAATCCATCCAAAATCATGGCGATAAAGATCGCTATGGCTGCATTGGAAAACTGCCCATTAATCGCCGAAATAATAGCGTAAAAACCAGCAAATAGTGCCGCAGTCGTAAACAGATTGGGAAGCAGGTAGATCCCCTTTTTGTGCTGTAGAGGGCGCTGCTCTATTGAATCATTTTTCATGACGCTATTATCTACTATTCCCACAATAAAAAAAACGCCAGCCTGAAATTTCAGTGCTGGCGTCTTTTCAACAGTGGATCGGTAAAGAGTCTAGTTCTTACTCTTATCAACAATCTTGTTGGCACCAATCCAAGGCATCATAGAGCGCAGCTGCTCACCGACTACTTCGATCTGATGGGCTGCATTGTTACGACGATGCGCCGTCATCTCTGGGTAGTTGGCTTGACCTTCAAGGATGAAGCGCTTGGCGTACTCGCCATTCTGGATATTTTCCAGCGCCTCACGCATAGCCCAGCGGCTCTCTTCATTGATCACCTGTGGACCCGTCACGTACTCACCATACTCTGCATTGTTAGAGATGGAGTAATTCATGTTGGCGATACCGCCCTCATACATTAGGTCTACAATCAGCTTCAGCTCATGCAAGCACTCGAAGTAGGCCATCTCAGGGGCGTAACCACCTTCAACCAAGGTCTCAAAACCGGCCTTAACCAGTTCAACCGCACCACCACACAGTACAGCCTGCTCACCAAACAGATCGGTCTCAGTCTCATCCTTAAAGGTGGTCTCGATGATTCCACTGCGACCACCGCCGATGGCAGAGGCGTAAGAGAGCGCGATATCTTTCGCTTTACCGTCCGCATCTTGCTCGATTGCGATCAAATCAGGAATACCACCACCCTTTACAAACTCGCTACGTACAGTATGACCCGGCGCCTTAGGGGCTACCATGATCACATTGAGGTCTTCACGTGGAACCACCTGATTGTAGTGAATACTGAAGCCGTGAGCGAAGGCCAGTGTAGCGCCCTCTTTCAGTGAAGGCTCCACTTCATTCTTATAGAGTTGGAACTGGAACTCATCTGGCGTCAAAATCATCACCAAGTCAGCAGCAGCAACTGCCTCAGGTACGCCCTTAACAGCAAGACCTGCGGCCTCTGCCTTGTGTGCAGAAGCAGAACCAGGACGCAACGCAACCGTAACGTCTACTCCAGAATCCTTCAGGTTGTTTGCATGTGCATTACCCTGAGATCCATAACCGATAATCGCAACCTTCATCCCCTTGATGATGGAGAGGTCTGCGTCCTTGTCGTAATAAACGTTAATGCTCATCTTCTTTTCTGTTCCTAAAAATCACACAACAATCAAAAATAAATGGGGACTCCCCCGGAAAGCGGGGAATTATCCACTAAATTGTGATCTACCACAATGGAGCAGATAAAACATTGTCTGAGTGCAACTATTCAGCTCAACGCTGAAACCCACCATCACACATTCAAATACTCAACACTTCAGCCCCACGCGCGATTCCAGAGACACCGGAACGCACCACCTCCAGCAACGGATATTGCGCCATTGCTGCAATCAGCGTATTGATCTTCTCGCTATTGCCCAACAACTCAATAACGCAAGTATCATCTTGCTGATCGACCACATCCGCCTCATGCTCTGTGATGATCTGACGCACCTGATCGCAATCCAGTCCTGCAGTGCTGATCTTGATCATCACCAGCTCTCGCTCGATATGCTCCCCTTCAGTTATATCCTTTACTTGAACAACATCAACCAACTTATTGAGTTGTTTATTAATTTGCTCAATAATGGCCTCCGTTCCAGAGGTCACAATGGTCATCCTAGAGAGCGTTGCATCATGGGTTGGAGCCACTGTAAGTGTCTCAATATTGAAACCTCGGGCAGAGAACAGTCCCGCTACGCGAGAGAGTGCACCCGCCTCATTTTCCAGCAACAGAGAGATAATATGTCTAGTTGTCATGGTATCCGCTCCTTATACCAAAATCATTTCGTTGAGGCCTGCACCAGCGGGAACCATCGGATAGACGTTCTCCTCTGGGTTGATGATGAAGTCCATAAAGACCAGTTTATCCTTCATCGCCATCGCCTCCTCCAGTGCAGAGGTCACATCATCCGGGTTGGTGATGCGCATCCCCACATGGCCATACGCCTCTGCCAGCTTCACAAAATCGGGCTGATTTTGTGCCTCTAGGGTCACCTCGGCATAACGGCGCTCGTAGAAGAACTCCTGCCACTGACGCACCATCCCAAGGAAGCCATTATTGAGATTGATGATTTTGATCGGCAGACCGAACTCTTTACAGGTCGCCAACTCTTGAATATTCATCTGGATACTACCATCACCAGTGATTGTGCAGACGGTGGCATCGGGGTGGGCAAACTGCGCCCCCATCGCTGCGGGTAGTCCAAACCCCATGGTGCCGAGACCACCGGAGTTGATCCAGCGGCGTGGCTTATCAAATTTATAGTACTGTGCGGCAAACATCTGGTGCTGCCCTACATCGGAACAGATATAGGCATCTCCGTGTGTCACTTTATAAAGCTCTTGCAGTACATGCTGCGGATGAATCATCCCATCATCATTTTTAAAGGCAAGACAATCTTCACTGCGCCACTCGTTGATCTCAGACCACCAAGGAGCAAGCCTCTCCTCCTCCGCTATCGGCTGCTGCTTCAGCAGCACCAACATATCACTCAGTACATCTTTCACACAGCCCACAATCGGCAGATCGACCTGCACATTTTTAGAGATGGATGAGGGGTCGACATCAATATGGATAATCTTCGCCTGTGGGCAGAATTTCTCGATATTACCGGTCACACGGTCATCAAAACGGGCACCCACTGCAATCAACAAATCGGTGTTGTGCATTGCCATATTGGCCTCATAGGTGCCATGCATCCCCAACATACCGAGAAACTGTTTGTCGGTTGCTGGGTAGCCACCCAACCCCATCGAGGTGTTGGTAACCGGAATGGTGGCCATGCGTGCAAATTCGCTCAACTCAGCCGCTGCGTCACCCAGAATTACACCACCACCGGTATAGAGGACGGGGCGCTGTGCCGCTCTCACCATCTCTACCGCTTGGGTGATCTGCTCTGCAGGGGGATGATAAAACTGGGTGTAGGAGCGAATTTCTATGCTCTCTGGATAGCTGTACTCGGTTTTAAAGCCGGTGATATCTTTGGGC
This sequence comes from Gammaproteobacteria bacterium, assembly GCA_018648825.1. Classification (GTDB taxonomy): domain Bacteria; phylum Pseudomonadota; class Gammaproteobacteria; genus Thiopontia. The sequence goes on along the minus strand of JABGQL010000059.1, from coordinate 10,768 downwards.
ACATCGACCACAACGGGTCCAGGTCGGCCCGTGGATGCAATAATAAAGGCCTTCTTCAGAGTCTCTGTCAGCTCCTCAACATCGGTCACTAGGAAGTTGTGCTTTACACAGGAGCGGGTGATACCGACGGTATCGACCTCCTGAAAGGCATCATTACCAATCAGTGGGGAGGGCACCTGTCCGGTGATCACCACCATGGGGATCGAATCCATGTAGGCGGTAGCAATACCCGTCACCGCATTGGTCGCACCGGGGCCGGAGGTGACCAGCACCACTCCGGTCTTGCCATTAGAGCGTGCATAGCCATCGGCGGCGTGTACTGCCCCCTGCTCATGGCGACTCAAGACGTGCTTGACTGCATCCTGACGATAAATTGCATCGTAAATATGGAGGACCGCCCCGCCGGGATATCCAAACACATATTCAACACCCTCATCCTTGAGGAACTCTGTAATAATCTCTGCGCCTGTTAATTCCACTTTTTCGCCTCTGAACCTGTAAAAACCAGTCTGTTTTTCGTATTATCTGCGCCTTCCCTGCAGATGGTTAATGAGCAACTAATATTGCACGTTTCATAAATGCTAAACAAGATGAATTTTGATTTTTTTACTCAATTTCCCCCCTTTTTTTTCCATACATAACATCAGGTTATTTCAGTGCCCTATTTAAAAATTGATACCAACGTCAGCCTTTCTTATGACCAGAAAGAGGAGTTGATGATTGCTTGCTCACAATTACTCTCGCAACTGCTTCAAAAACCGGAGAATTATGTGATGATCTCGGTTCGAGCCGGAGCCCATATGCTATTCGGGGGCACTACCGACCCCTGCGCCTATCTGGAGTTTAAGAGTTTGGGGTTGCCCGAATCCTCTACCCCTGTATTCTCCGAGGCGGTCACCAAACTACTCGCCAAACATACAGAGATCGACAAAAGTCGGATCTATACCGAATTTTCTGCACCTGAGCGCCATATGTGGGGCTGGAACGGTGGAACCTTCTAAGGAATAAAACTATGCGTACTTCACAATTTCTACTCGCTACCGTCAAAGAGACCCCTTCTGAAGCCGAGATTATCAGCCATCAACTGATGATTCGCGCAGGTATGGTGCGTAAGCTCGCCTCTGGCCTCTACTCTTGGCTGCCTACTGGACTGCGTACTCTGCGTAAGGTGGAGGCCATTATCCGCGAGGAGATGAATCGCGCAGGCGCACAAGAGCTACTGATGCCAGTGGTTCAACCCTCCGAACTGTGGGAAGAGTCTGGGCGCTGGGAGCAGTATGGTCCTGAGCTGCTGCGTTTCAAGGATCGCCACAATCGGGATTTCCTGCTGGGGCCTACCCATGAAGAGGTGATCACCGAGATTGCACGCAAAGAGATCCGCAGCTATCGTCAGCTCCCCGTCAGCCTCTATCAGGTACAGACCAAATTTCGTGATGAGATCCGCCCTCGCTTCGGGGTGATGCGTTCCCGTGAGTTCATTATGAAGGATGGCTACTCCTTCCATCTGGATCAAGCCTCACTGGAACAGACCTATCAGACGATGTTTGATACCTACACCCGCATCTTCAGCCGTATGGGGCTGCACTTCCGCCCAGTGGATGCCGATACCGGATCCATTGGTGGTAGTGCCTCCCACGAGTTCCATGTATTGGCAGAGTCTGGTGAAGATGCCATCGCCTTCTCAGATCAGAGTGAGTTTGCTGCCAATGTGGAGCTGGCTGAGGCGTTGGCCCCTACAGCACCACGTGCTGAAGCGAGCGCAGCGATGGAGAAGGTTGCTACACCCGATAGCAAGACCATTGAAGAGGTCTGTGCAACCCTGAATGTGGCAGCAGAGCAGACCCTCAAAACCCTGTTAGTCGCGGGTGAAACCCACCCTGCCGTTGCCCTGGTGGTACGGGGTGATCATGAGCTGAATGAGATTAAGGCAGAGAAGCACCCTCTGGTTGCTGCCCCTCTACAATTTTTGGAGTATGAGGCGATTCGCACCGCAACAGAGGCCTCTGCTGGCTCACTCGGTCCACTGGGGCTGGAGATTCCTCTGGTAGTGGACCGCACCGCTGCACAGAGCAGCAACTTTGTCTGTGGTGCAAATGAGGATGGATACCACCTCACAGGGGTTAACTGGGGGCATGATCTACCTGAGCCTACTGAGGTTGTCGACCTGCGTAATGTGGTGGAGGGCGATGCCAGCCCAGATGGGCAGGGCAATATCAGCATTGCTCGCGGTATTGAGGTGGGTCACATCTTCCAACTCGGCACCAAATACAGTGAGGCGATGAAGGCGACCGTACTCAATGAGAACGGTAAAGCACAGACCATGACCATGGGGTGCTATGGTATTGGTGTCACCCGTGTGGTTGCTGCAGCCATTGAGCAGAACCACGATGAGCATGGCATCATCTGGTCTGAGGCGATTGCCCCCTTCAGCGTGGCGCTGTTGCCAATGAATATGCACAAGTCTCACCGTCTGCGTGAGGCAGTAGAGCAGGTCTATCAGCAGTTAGAGGATGCGGGTATTGATGTCATTCTGGATGACCGTAAGGAGCGCCCCGGCATTATGTTTGCTGATATGGAGCTGATCGGTATTCCACATCGACTGGTGTTGGGTGACCGTGGACTGGATAACAATGTAATTGAGTATAAGGGGCGCACTGATAAAGAGAATCAAGAGGTCGCTCTGGATCAGGTGGTTGCGTTTTTGCGGGAGAAGATGGAGGGGTAATATCAGGCAATTCCCGCAGTAAGCAGCTGGGAGTTAACCCTCAGGGATTCAACCCCCACCCTGGCCCTCCCCCTGCTTGGGGGAGGGGAATTCTTGTCAGCGTGCAATCAGTGCGATATAGAGGGTTGAGAAGGTGAGGAAGATACCCATAATCGGTAGCCCCCACTGCAGGTAACCCCGAAAATCGAGCTGCCCCCCCCCCATAGTCTCTTCCATCTCTGGATGCTCTAAGCGATAACGGTCGAGCTGGCTTGCCGCTACAGAACCGGCGGTTGCCCCTGTCAGTGAGGCCGACGAGCCAGCCAACACCCCTAATGAGAGCGCCCACCACACCGCTGGGTCTGGCGTTGCCATATAGAGGTGGCCCGCCAGAGGGATAAAGAAGGCGGTTGAAGGCCCCGCATTGAGAAACATGGTGACCAGCGCAGCTACCCACATCAACCCCAACAGCTGCGCCAGATGAGAGTCACCAAACACCCCCATCACACTCACCAGACCACTCATCACATCGGTGGCAGCCAGTGCCCCCACCATCACAAACAGTCCGGCAAAAAAGAGAATATCTCCAAGACCGGAGGCCTCTTCCAACTTTTCGCTATCGATCCCCCCAGCAAACAGCCCAATCAACCCCACGATCATTGCAACCGTTCCGGGGCGGATGCCCAACCACTCAGCCAGCAGAAAACCGACCAATGCAAAGGCCAGTAGCCGTAGCCCAAAACGTAACTGAGCTTGATTCACCTCAACCGGAGCCAGCTCCAGTACAACAGCGGCCGAGTCGAACGAAACACGCCTGCGCTCAGTCCACTGAAAATAGAGCAGCATTCCCGCCAGCAGCAGCAGACTGGGAACCATCATCCCTTGGATAAAGTCGATAAAGTGCAGGTGTCCCGCAGAGGAGATGATCATATTGGGGAAGTCCCCAACCATGGTCGAGGCACCACCGAGGTTGGAGGCGACAATCTCTGCAACCAGAATGGGCAGTGGATTCAGCCGCAAGCGGTGACAGATCTTCAGGGTGATCGGTAGAATCACGACCATCGCCGAAAGATTATTGACCATCAAAGAGAAGAGGTAGGTGATCAATACAAACAGAATCCAGAGCTGCCCTTTACCCCCGGCAGAGCGCTGCACCACCCTCTGCGCCAGCTGATCAAAGATGCCTGATGCCGCAAGAATGGCTGAAACCATCGACATACCGAAGATCAGCAGCAGGGTCTCAAAGTAGATCGCCTCCAGCGCCATCAACGGAGTGTAAAACCCCATCACGCCGCCCAGCAACAACAGGGCTCCAGCCCCTCCCAGCACCGCCTTTTTACGCTCTATTCGATTGAGAAAGATCACTGTAAAGACAGCGATAAAGATAGAGAGACTGAGAAATGAGGCTAACACAGCGGCAATTAGCGCATCCGCAGAGGTTCAGCGGCCTTAGTCTGATGACAAGCAATACAGGGGCCACGGTCATTATGAGGGCGTTTACCACTACGCATCTGTGGCACCGTCAGCGGCGGTGGAGGCAAGATGATCAAGTCAGGGTCTGGCATGGTAAAGGTGCCATCTCCAATGGTGTGACAATCGGTACAGGGGCCACGATAGGCGTGTGGGCGTGGGTCCCCCGGTAGAATCATCGGTGCCCCCTCAGCCTGAGCAAATCCCAGATCGAGCACACTGCGAATCACAAAGACCATCTGGCGCATCTCATAGCGCCCTCTACCATCTTGCTTTTCACTCTTACGCATCACCGTAACCGCAGCATAACGCAGATCTTTTACCTGACGCGTTGCGGCAACGAAGCTCTCTAACTCTGTCACTGGCATATCCTTAACCGCGACGATGATATCTCCACCCAACATCCCACTCATTGCAGCATTGAGAGTAACTTCATTGACGATTGCCCCACGCATCCCAATGGGATAACGCAGCTGGCGAGTCAGCTCAGTGGTGAGCTTCATCACATCCATCCCCTGCCAATGCGCCTCATAGAGCTTAATATTCTGTGGAATAAAGTTACCGCTACTGGTTGGGGCAAGGTTAATCACCTCCAGACTATTCGCAGTCGGTGCAATCGCAATGGTGCCCCCGGTATTCAGTGCAAGGGCAGCGCTGCTCATCAAAACCGCAGTAGCAAGGGAGAGTGTACGGATAAAGGTGCGAGAGAGAGACATGACAACCACGCGTTACTGTAGCAACAACATCGAGAAGGCGACAATAGCCATAATAGCGACAAAGGCCCAACGCTGCTGTGTGACCGTTGTCCGCTCCTTCAGGTAGTGACCGAGGAATCCACCACCATAGGTAGAGGGGACCAAAATCATCGCCAACGTAACCGGAGTCTGCCACTGGAATGAGCCGATGTAGACACCATACCCCAGAGAGACGAAGGTGGCGGTGAAAGAGGCCCAGAAGACCATCACAATGGCATTAGCACGTGCGTTCTCGGCAGAGAGCCCTGCATATTTGCGTTGGAAAAACTGCTCCACTACGCCGCCACTCACACCCAACAGCCCCGTCAACAGCCCCAACGGCATCCCCATCATCGGGAAGGTGGCCCAGTTACGTCGTTCCGTCTCGGTAGAGTCGAGCAGGAAGTTATCAATGCGCTCCTCCTGATTTTTGGCAACAGGACGAACATAGGTCTCGTTCTCCTCATCCCCCAGCCCTTTTTTCAACTCATAGAGCACGACCCCTCCCATCAACAGGGCAAACAGGCCAATCAGATAACCCAACACATGGTCATAAATATTGTGTCCAAGGAAGTAGCCCAGTACCGCACCGACAATGGTTCCGGGCAGCAGCTCTTTAATGCGTCTGGAGATCACCACCCCAGCAAACAGTTGGCGCAGTGCCGCAAGGCCGTAGGTAAACAGGTTGGTGATATAGATCACTGGGCGCACCATATAGATGCCGTAACCGAAGACCAGCATCATTCCACTCACCGCGATAATACCGCCCCCCATGGGAACCAGTGAACCCACGGCCCCTGCAAGCAACCCCAGCAGCATCAGCCCGATCACCGCATCGAGCTTGTAGAAGCCGAGATCAAAACTGGAGTCATGCTCCAAGTCTGTAAGGCTCACGGAGTCCCCTGGCGCACCAATATGGGTCACTTTTCGGCCTGGCTGTGTACTCTCCACAGCGGGCTCTGTAATTGCCGCGACGTTCTGCGCCAGCAACAGACCGGGGTTACGGTTACTCTGTTGCTGCTGTTGTTGAACGGCAGAGAGCTTCTCCTGTCGCGCCTGCTGTCGCGCCTGATCCCACCACGCGGCGGCCATACCCGTAGCAGGTGCTGGCGCGGCAACCATCGCAGGAGTCTGGTTTTGTGCTTGCGGCAGCTGAGTTTGAGGGGGCGGGGTTGCTACAGCAGCAGGCTTTCTCTTCTTTTTACTGGGGGGGAGGTCCACTACATCCTGAAAATGGGAGAGCACTACATGTGCGGGGACCACAAAGCCTTCGCTCAGGCCACCACTCCCCTGCAACATCAGCCCCACTCCGACCAGTTCTCCCTTGTTATTGACAACAGCCCCCCCGCCCTGCTCCCAGTGTGACAGTGCATTGGAGCGCATCAAGTGGGTAATGGTGTTACCTGCAACCTGCTTCACCTGATCACTCGCCTGCAATACACCGGGCTTGGCAACCACTTGCCCCTGCGCATCTTTACCAATCGCTCTTAACGAGGATTGCAGTGGTAGATTACGAGAGTCTGCAAGGTTGAGATAGAGGAAACGATCTTTGGTTACAATCTTCAACAAGACCAGATCATGTGCCTGATGCTTTTTGACAATATCGGTTTTATAGCGGCGAGGACCGTTGCTACCGCTAACCACAATCTCCAGCTCTTCTGGATTATTGGCACTATGAAGCGTAGTGACCACATACCCCGCCGGATGAATAATTACACCAGAGGCGACCAGACCACGTTCCAGACGGTTAATACTCACAACCGCAGAGGCGATCTGCTCATTGGTTAACGATGGATTGGTCGCA
>JABGQL010000059.1:0-3956 GCA_018648825.1 Gammaproteobacteria bacterium | reverse complement strand
GCTACCTGTGCAACGTCTGGTACCACCTTCGCAATCTCTGGCGCTACTTTTGCAATTTCTGGTGCTACCTGAGGCGCTACTTGCGCAACTTGAGGTGCCACCTGTGCGATCTGTGGTGCAGCTTGTGCGCCTGCCTGTGCAACTACTTGTGCTCCTACCATGATATTGCCTACTCCTATCTCTTAATTATTATTTCGCTACTATCACAACACAACCAATACAGCTTCAGAGAGTGATTAAATCACTCATTTTTTTGACGTGCAACCGTTTCTTTCTAAAACAGTTCCAGATTATCTGCATCGCGGTTACCGTACTCTTTCGCCTTATTAATCGCGATCTCTTTAGAGTCTCCAGCCAACAACGCCTCAAATAGAATTTTACCCTCTTCCATGGTAAAAGAGCCATAGACCTGTTTCTGCAGAGTACTCCACTCTGTCGGGTTAAAAATTCGATTCTGGTCCCCTACCAAGTCTGCCGTATTATCTAAGCTAGAGGCGATATGGTTGAGCTGCTGGGTCAATCGGTCATAAAATTGAAAGCTGATCACCGCGCTTCTCAGGTCGTTGATCACCATATCGCACTTTCCATCCAGCTGTGTCAGCATCTGCTCATACCCTTCAGGCTGCTCCGGCTGGTCACCTCCATCTACATCACGCGCAATCTGCTTGATCTCCTTCATGTAGGTGTTCATTTTGGTGAATGCCTCAATCAAGGTGCTGATCGACTCATCCCCCGTAGACATCGAATACTCAATTGCAGAGACACCAACACGGAACATACGTACCGTTTCGCGCACCTGACTCCAGTCAAGATCTGGGCTCTCAGCGTTAGAGGGGGAAGCAACAACTTCGCTCATAATGGATTTTTCTCAAAGAAGGTATTTTGTAATGGGTAAATTCTATCACGCCCCCTAAGATAACTGTACTCTTATCGGCGACGAAAAAATTGCGATAGTGCGCGCAGTGGATGGCGAATCGCATATTGATTACTCTTCTTGCGCAATAACTTGAACTCTACAACCGTCAGCATATAGATAATCTCTCGACTCAAATGCTTAACCTCTGCCATGGCATCACTCGCTTCCGACTTTCTACCATGCTTATGGGAGCGAATCACCCGCCGTACCGACTGGTGAAACAGCTTGTGATCTCTCTCCAGCTTCTGAACTTCCAGTACGTTACCAAACTCCGCCAACCCCTCTCGGTAGAGCCAGACCCCAAGCGGGCACTCTTCGTGGGTATCTACCTCAAGGTGAGAGGCGTGATGGGTATCCAATAACTCCTCAAGCTGTAGCTCCCACGAGAGGTGGACCAGCCGCATATATCCCAGATCTGAAATCATGAACTCTTTTTCCTTTTGAATAGCACCATAGAGCGAATCTCCAGCCGATAACGCAGCTCACCACTGATACGCTCATCCAGATAACTCGAAAACGCCCGCTCAATCTCCAACTCGGGGGTTAGCTGCAAGCGGTAAAAGGTCTTCCCTCCATGCACTGCCCTCTGCACAATACGCGCACGCCGCCGCGCTTTTTCATCAAATACAATATCCTCTGGTCGTATCAGCAGCTCTAGACGTGTACCGGTTGGCAACCCAAATCCAGAGGGGTGATCAACCATCCCTAACTCGGTATCGAGGCGTAGTTCATCATGCACTACCCCCTTAACCAGCACCCCCTCTCCCATATAGTGGGCCACTGTACGCTTCTTCGGTATCAGATAGAGGTTTTGTGGGCTATCCCACTGCAGCAATATCTCATGCTCCATCACCCCCGCATAGTCACCCGCAAACAGCACCCCCTGTCGCACCTGTGTAGAGAGCAGAATGCCACAATCGAAAGCCTCAACAATCTGCGGCAGACGGTCCAGAAAGGTGTAACGCGCCTCCACAGATAGGTCCAGTAACGGCTCTTCCAGCAACAGCAGCGCTGGACGAGTCGCCAATGCACGGGCAATTAATAGATAACGTAACTGCTCCCGATTCAACGCTGCAGGATAGTGCCGAGCCAAACCATCCAGGCCCAACTCTGCCAACACATGCATGCAGTGCTGCGACTTGTTGTTGATCCGATATTTCTGCAGCCCCAGTTTGAGATTTTCCAGCAGATTCAGGTGGGGATAAAAGCCCCCCTCCTGCAGAACCATCTCGATATTGCGCTCCCGTGGAGTTGGGCTCTTCCCGCTACGGGCGATCAGATCTCCTCGCAGAAAAATCTCTCCCTCTGCAAAGGGGATCAACCCAGAGATGCGCCGTAGCAGCTCCCCTTTTCCACTTTCAGCCCCCCCTAACACCACTCCAATTTTGTTTTCAGGCAGCGTCAGTGAGACCTCAGCCCCAGAGAAGAGTGTCATACCGTTGAGTTTAAGCAGATCAGCCATAGAGGAACGGCCCCAAACTGAACCCTAATGAGGTATAGAGTAGCGTACTCGACAACAGCAGCAGATAAGTTCCTACCCCCATTTTCACTCGTGCGGCATCAATTTTTTCTGCATTAATCCCAGCCTGCTCAAAATCAGGCAGCGCTCTATAGGCCTGCCGCAACAACCACAACGCCAACAGTAGCAGCGCGACAAAGTGCAACAGCAACACTGCGGAGGGGTCTACATCGGTATAGAGCATGACGGACAAGGTATCCACTTGTAGCTGCTCTGCGACACCAAAGTCAAAAAGGATGGCGAGCAGTGAGATCCCCAGACACCACACCCAGAGAGAGAGCAGCAGTGGGCGAATAACCGCAAAGGGTGCAATGATACAGTCTAGCCCCATCTGATAGCGTTGTTCACGTCCTACGGCAGCCGTTGAGGCAAACAGACGAAGCGCATAGAAGACCGCCCAAGGCGTCAAAAACAGTAACAGCACACCGAGCAATATCAGATGTCCACCTAGCAGTTCAACCATCTGCGTAGAGACCCCTTCAACTACCAGTCGGGTCGGGGCCAGCAATGCACTCCAGAGCCCGCCCCAGACAATCCAGCGTAGAAGGTGTGTAGTACGTCGTGTAGCCAGCGCCCAACCTATACTGCCCGCCACTACGAGCAGCAACAGACTCAGCAATAGAGCCAGCAACAGCACCCCTAACAGAGGGAGCAGTTGCTGTGGAATAGTAAGAAGAGGGACTTCCAGTGCGTTCATCCCTGCTATTTTACCTCATCGCAGCTCTGCTTAAAGTGTGTAGTCGACTCTCCGACCCAATTTATTTTGGGTAGCCAGTCGCTGATAGCCATTACGCTTACCACGACAAAAGCAGTGGAGCTGATTCACTTTATAGAGTACAAGCGAAAGCAGAGAACTCAGCACCACCTTGGCCACCACCAGTATCGAAACTCCCAGAGAGAGTGCAATCAACATAATCATCATCGTTTAACTCCTTACGTCTATAGTCAGTCCGTAAGAAGTATTATACGCAAATGATAATGATTATCAATAGCGATTCACTCTATTTCAACACTATTTTTTAGAGGCAATTTTTACACACTCCGTAGAGGGTCAGCGCATGGTCAGCAATTTCAAACTGATGCTGTGCTGCGATCTCATGCTGCAGGGTCTCGATACGGTCATCATAAAACTCCTCTACCCCACCACAACTGGTACAGAGCAGATGGTCGTGATGCTCCCCTCGGTCTAACTCAAACACCGAGTGACCGGTTTCAAAGTTGTGGCGCTTGAGGATACCAGCCTGCTCAAACTGGGTGAGTACACGATAGACCGTGGCCAGCCCGATCTCCTCTTCACGGTCGATCAACATACGGTAGACGGCTTCTGCACTAAGGTGAATTTGATCACTCTCTTCCAGCAACGCCAATATCCGCATGCGCGGATGAGTCACCTTGAGTCCAACATTTCTCAGCTGCTCTTTTTCTGAAAGCTTGTTATCGATCATTTATCCTCTCTCGCTCATTAATTCTGAAGTTTCCTGAAAATTTTACACGCTTTTAATGTTTCGTAGTGGCGAACAC
>JABGQL010000112.1:10906-30968 GCA_018648825.1 Gammaproteobacteria bacterium | reverse complement strand
TGGTGGCTTGATGGGATTCAGGTTCGAGAGTGTGAATTCTTAGGAAACTTCAGTATTTAAATTTAATCTTAAAAAGTAGAGAGGCGATTTTAGCCTCTGCCTCCGATGATAGATAGGTGCTATCCTACCGAAAAAATGCACACACCGGAGAACATCATGACAACCATCGGCACCCCACTATCTGCATCCTCAACCCGTGTACTACTCTGCGGTAGTGGTGAATTGGGTAAGGAGGTGGTGATTGAGCTACAACGGCTGGGGGTTGAGGTGATCGCTGTGGACCGTTATGCCCATGCTCCAGCAATGCAGGTAGCCCATCGCTCTTATGTCATCTCCATGTTGGATGGCGCTGCACTACGAGAGATTGTAGAGCAAGAGAAGCCACACCTGATTGTGCCTGAAATTGAGGCCATTGCTACTGATACACTGGTTGAGCTGGAGCAGGAGGGGTTTACCGTGATCCCTACTGCCCGTGCCGCACAACTCACCATGAACCGTGAAGGAATTCGGCGACTGGCCGCTGAAGAGCTGGGGCTACAGACCTCAAAGTACCGTTTTGCGGAGAGCAAAGAGGAGTATCTGGATGCCATTGAGGCGATCGGCATCCCCTGTGTCATCAAACCAATTATGTCCTCCTCTGGAAAAGGGCAGAGCACCATTCTCAATAGCGATCAGATTGAGTCAGCTTGGCACTACTCTCAAGAGGGAGGGCGTACTGGAGCAGGACGGGTGATCATTGAGGCCTTTGTCGAATTTGATTATGAGATCACCCTGCTTACAGTGCGCCACGTGGGTGGCACCTCCTTTTGTCAACCCATCGGCCACCGTCAGGAGGATGGTGACTATCGAGAGTCGTGGCAGCCTCAGGCGATGTCCGGCAAGGCCCTCGCAACTGCAGAGAAGATGGCCACCCAAATCACCAATGCACTGGGTGGCCGTGGCCTGTTTGGAGTAGAGCTGTTTGTTAAAGGAGATGAGGTGATCTTTAGCGAGGTCTCCCCTCGCCCCCATGACACGGGAATGGTAACCTTAATCTCTCAAGACCTCTCTCAGTTTGCCCTCCATGCTCGCGCTATTCTGGGCCTACCCATTCCCAACATCCATCAACATGGGGCATCGGCCTCTAGCGTGATTTTAGTTGAGGGGGAGTCTGATCAGGTCTGCTTTGAATGTATAGATACAGCCCTACAAGAGCCTGACACACAGCTCCGACTATTCGGTAAGCCAGAGGTGAGTGGACGACGACGTATGGGGGTTGCCCTCTCTCGGGACAGCAATACGGAACAGGCACGTGCGAAAGCCAACCGAGTAGCTAACGCAATTACTCCCCGAACTTAAGAGCAGACCGTCCCTACCCTGTTTTAAAGTAGCCTACACCCTTTCTCAGGTTGACGGCATGCTCATCCATCTCTGAACTGGAGGCTGCAACCTCCTCAACCAGTGCGGCATTCTGTTGGGTGGTATTATCCAGCTCATTAACTGCGCGATCCACTTGCGCAATTCCAGCGGACTGCTGGGCACTGGCTGCTGCAATATCTTCTACAATATCACTGACGTTACGCACCGCTTCAACAATTTTATCTAGGTTCTCACCAGCTTGGTTCACTTGATTAGAGCCGACCTCAATTTTCTCAATACTATCTTCGATCAGCGCCTTAATTTCACTGGCAGAGTCTGCACTACGCTGCGCCAAGTTCCGCACTTCACCAGCTACAACGGCAAAACCACGACCATGATCACCGGCACGTGCCGCCTCAACTGCCGCATTCAGTGCCAGCAAATTGGTTTGAAAGGCCAAACCATCAATGGTTGCAATAATATCGACAATTTTTGCGCTGGACTCATGCACCTTCTCCATTGAGTCGACCGCACCATGCATCACATCACTGCCGCTCTCGGCAATATGCCGAGCATGTTTGGAGAGCTGATCGGCCTTATCTGCATTATCGCTATTTTGGCTCACAGTCGCCGTCATCTGCTCCATGCTGGCGGCCGTCTCCTCCACCGATGCCGCTTGCTGCTGTGTGCGCTGACTTAGATTGGCACTCCCTTCTGAAATCTGATGTGCCCCCTGCGAGATATCTTCCGCTCCTTGCACAATATCATGCACCACCGCTCGCAAGCGCTGCGCCATGGTGTTGATATCATCCTGAAGAGTCTTAAAGTGACCTTGATACTTCCCCTCCATCGCCTGCGTCAAATCCCCCTCTGCCTGCAGACGAACTACACGTACCACCTCATTAATGGGGTTGGCCACCGCATCTAGCATTTGGTTAATCTCTTCGGCAAGCTTGGCAATAAATCCATCAAAGGTGGTTGTATCTAGACGCTTGTCCAGCTCTCCCTGAGCCGCAGAGGAGACCAGTGATGCAACCTGGTCCTGCGCCCTGATTTGCTCGGTTAAATCAACCCACTCAATGGCATACCCCACAACTGCATTTTGCTCATCGACCACTTGGTTAAAACGCGCACGGATGGTTCTGTCGACAAAGGCGAAGTCATCACTCCAGCGGGCTCTGCTGAGATCCGCCTGCTTTAGATGCAGCTGAATCTCTTCTTCCAACAGTTGGTTGCCGCGCTTCCCATCCTGCTGCTCCAATCCAGCCAAATGCTCCTGCAGTTGAATGTTTTCAAACAGGATCGCCCCTCCTTCATCGGTAACCATAAGCGGTGTAGAGACTCGGTTAACCGCCTCTTGAATTCGCAGTGCCCGCTGCTCACTCTGCTGAATCTGCTCCACTTTATCGGCCAAATGGGTCTGCATCTCACTCAGATCATGCATCATCTTTCCAATCTCATCATTGCGACTGAGATCAATTTGATTACTGTAGTTGCCCGCGCCAATCTCTTCAAAATAGTGATTTACTTTACGAATCGGGGTGATGATGCCTGTTTTAATTAGCACGGCGGTCAGCACTAGGGCGATGAGCAGGGTGATCACCCCAACACCTACACTCCAAGCCACCGTCTCCTGACGAGACTTACTGACATCCATCTCCATATTCTGCTTAAAGGTGGAGGCTCGCTGATTCATGGTTTTAACAGCAGTGTTAATCCGCTCCTGTAGCAGGTAGATTTCGAGGTATCCGACCGGATCCCCTTCCATCAAAAGCTCTTTGGTCACGCGATTTTCAGTGAGGTGAGAACCATGCTCCTCATGAGCAGATTCTGCCAACGCACCTTGATCCATATCCAAAAAACGGACCCAGTGAATCTCATCATCTTGTACGGCAGAGTTTGCGTACTGCTCTAGAGTATCAAAATCAAAAGAGACAATCGCATCTGGAGCGATCATCGAGAGGAGACTCACCAAATTCTCTGCCTTGCGCTGCAGCGAGGCGTTGAGTACCTCCTGTTGCGTGCTACTTTCACGATCCAACAACTCAATAGAAGCTTGTAGCTGTGCCTGTTGTGAATCTCCAGAAAATTTCAATGAAACCAGCAGGGTAATCAACAGTAGTGACACCATACCGATAAACGAGATTCCCAGTAGACGAACCTTTAACCCTACCTTCATAGCGCTCCTCCCTTGCTTTAATCTTTTACTGCCGCAGCCCCCTCTGGACAGCACGCTGCTCAGAGGGGCGCCTGCTACTCACTTCAGCTAATAGCGAAACTCAAATGATGGAGTCACACCTGCACTACGCAATAGTGGCAACGTGTGAGAAAAATCACTCTCACTCGTAGGAATATAACCGCTGATTTTTAGTTTCTCTTTGACCTTGGTCGCGGCAGCAGAGCTATCTTTTTCAATCCCCAACAACAGAGTCTTCACCTTATCGGCAATGGCTTGACCTGTTTTGTGAGAGACCATCAGGGTGCCGTTAGGGTTCTCCCCTTGATCTTTTCCAACCTGCTCCAGTGTTGGGAATTTCCCCTTCATGGAGTCCCACACTCTGTTCTTCACGATCGCCACGTCGGCCTTACTCTTTGCCAGCGCCTTGATCGCCATACCATGAGATCCTGCCTTGATCAGTGTACGATCGCTCCCTAGGATAGAGCGAGCAAAGAACTCCCCACTGGAGGCGAGCGAACTACAGGTGATCTTTTTCCCCTCAAACCACTGAGACTCTCCATTAAATGCAGGACTCCCCTTAGGGGCAAGCACCACAGCCCAGTAGGTACTCCACCCAGCCTTGCTGACAGGACGCAGGAGTGGGTACGCAGCCCCTTTAATCATCATACTTCCCGCAACACCCGAGCCTGCAAACATGCCATCTACATCCCCTTTCATAAACTTCTTCGCTGCATCTGGGTAGGATTTATATCCTTTCAGCTTCAGCTTGATCCCATTCTCCTTAAAGTACTGTATCAACGGCTGATACTTGGCTGCTGCCCCTTTCTTATCCTGCATAATCCCCAAGGAGAACGCCTCTTCGGCGAACACATTTCCAGCCATTAGCAACATAGCGGATAACAAAAATCCACACACCATTTTGATACTTTTCATCTTCACTCTCCGTTTATCTATTTATCAAACAATAGCCATCCCTAAATTTTACGCGCCATCAAACAGGCTCGATTGAGTGCACCGTTAAGCTATACCCTGAAATCTATATCATGATCACCGCTTATCAATAGGGATTTAATAAAAAAAGGCCATCAATCTAAATCAATGGCCTTTTTTAGCTCTTCTGCAGTTTATGCTTCAGGGAGCAGCCTACTGGTCTAAATAACAGCGCCCCTCATAGGTACTCATTTTACGAGGACGCTCTCCCATCTCTTTGTGCTTGATCTCACCGCGCACCACTCCGGTGCCAGCTTGAATCATGCTCTTCTCCAGTGTCACTAGCTTGCCGTCCAACTTCCCACGAAAGCGATAGAGTGAGGCCTGCGGATTGATCACCCACTCTTCATAGGTCTTATAGGTCTGCCCATCGATCTCACGCTCATTCTTCTTGCGCATACTCTCCTCAGGCACCACCACCTTGACATCAGCGGTCAGAACCACCTCTCCATTATGACGATCGGTTTCACCTAGGTCACAACTTAGCTTAGTCTCTGCGGCTGCTCCCATGCTGCTTGCCAGTAGTGCTACTGCGATTACTCTTTTCATTCTCTGTTGTTCTCCATCCAGTTTTTTTGTGTGCATCTGTTTTGGTGTGCGCCCGACTATACCGGAAATAAACCGTAGTTCACAGCACCGTGCAACAGCCAAACTAGAGCGTTACAAATTATTACGAATTGTTACAGGATGGTGTTTTTGACCTAGATCAATGAAGCAAAAGCCCCTCTCCACCACTCTACCCCTTGCTCTACCAGCGATGGTAGGGCAGCCTACGCTTGAACCCTTTCTCCCAGGGGTTTAAGAACAATAACTGATCAGGAGTCAATAACTTATGCTAAAGAAGACACTCACAATGGCCGTCGCCATCGGAATGTCGTTTGGTGCAGGCAGTTCAGCGTGGTCCTCTACGCTGGATGATGTGATGAAGGCCCGTGGCCTCACACAGAAAGATCTGCTCGCAGCGGCCAAAACCTACACCCCATCGGGTGGGCGCGATGAATATCTCGCCTTCAGCTCTGGCGGACAGAGTGGACAGGTAATCGTCTACGGTATCCCGTCGATGCGCATCCTTAAATATATCGGTGTCTTCACCCCAGAGCCGTGGCAGGGTTATGGCTTTGATGATGAGTCCAAGGCCGTACTGGCCCAGGGCAAGATCAACGGCAAAGATATCAAGTTTGGTGACACCCACCACCCCGCCTTCTCTGAGGTTGAAGGTGAGTATGATGGTAAGTACCTGTTCATCAACGACAAGGCCAACCCCCGCATAGCGGTAATTGACCTGCATGACTTTGAGACCAAGCAGATTGTGGTCAACCCACACTTTAACAATGAGCACGGTGGTGCCTTTGTTACGCCAAACACCGACTACATCATCGAGGCGGCGCAGTATCCTGCACCGTTCGAGAATGAGTATGTACCACTAGAGCAGTTTAATGACCGCTACCGTGGTGGTGTCACCTATTGGGACTTCGACAAGGAAGCGGGACGTATTGACGCATCCAAATCCTTCACTGTTGAACTACCTCCTTACAGCCAGGATCTCTCTGATGCGGGTAAGTTTGTAAGTGATGGCTGGTCCTTCACCAACTCCTTCTGCTCCGAGCGTTATGTCGGTGGTATCGAGAAGGGTCGTCCTCCGTATGAGGCAGGCTGTTCCCAGAAAGATACCGACTTCCTCCACGCGATTAACTGGAAGAAGGCTGCTGAGCTGTACAAGGCTGGCAAGGGTAAGTCTGTAAACGGTATGGACGTTCTGAGCATGGAGACCATGGTCGAGAACAAGGCACTGTTCCTGGTACCAGAGCCTAAGAGCCCACACGGTGTTGATGTCTCCCCTGACGGTGGCAGCATTATCGTATCCGGTAAGCTCGACAGCCATGCGTACGTCTACAGCTTTGAGAAGATGATGGCTGCACACAACGCTGGTAAGTATGAGGCTCATGACCCTTACGGTATCCCCATTGTCTCTCTGCAAGATGCACTGAGCAAGCAGGTACAGGTTGGTCTGGGTCCACTGCATACGCAGTATGATTCCAAGCCATGTACAGTATTCACCTCTATCTACGTAGATTCACAGGTTACTAAGTGGAACTACTGTACGGGTGAGGTTCTGGACAAGATCTCTATCCACTACAACATCGGTCACTTGGTGGCAATGGAAGGCGACTCCGCCTCTCCTGATGGTAAGTACTTGGTCTCCCTCAACAAGCTGGCGATTGATCGCTTCAACCCTGTTGGTCCACTGCATCCGCAGAACCACCAGTTGATCGACATCAGCGGCGACAAGATGGAACTGCTCTACGATATGCCTCTGCCTCTGGGCGAACCGCACTACGTAGTCGCAATCAAGGCCGACAAACTGAAACCAGGTATCCGCTACAAGTCTGGCTGGAACAGCCGTACTGACAAGCGCTCTGAGTTCAAGACCCGTGCTGGACGCGAGAAGACTATACGTACCTGTGAAGGTGATAACTGTACGGTTGAAGTATTCGGTACTGTGATCCGTTCACACATCACCCCTGAGACCATTGAGGCTGAAGTGGGCGATAAGGTGATCATTCACTTGACCAACCTGGAGCGTGCGGAAGATGAGACTCACGGATTTGCCCTGAACGGCACTAACGTGAACCTCTCTATCGAGCCAGGCAAGACGGTTTCTGCTACCTTTATGGCGGATATCGAAGGTGTCTTCCCTTACTACTGCACAGAGTTCTGCTCTGCATTGCATCTGGAGATGGAAGGCTACTTGCTGGTTAAACCTAAGGGTTACAAGGCTGTTGCAATGGAGATGCAGGAAGGTACCACCTACAACAAGGCGGACTATGACAAGCAGTACCAGACCAATCTGGATACTCAAGCAGTCATCGACAACGTTGTAGGCTACATCACTAGCACCAACTACACAGACTTCGCGCCTGTTGTAGCACTGGTTGAAGATGCTGTAGACCAACTTGGCTTTGCTGAGACTTGGCGTAAGAAGGCAGAGGAATCTGCCAAGGCCAACGACTTCCAGAATGCAACCTTGCAGGCTGGTCAGTGGTGGCAGTACCAGGTTAAGGCAGCGGACATCGGTCTGCGCGCCAAGACTTACCTGGAGCAAAACGGTGCCGTTGTGAAGAAGTAATTCATCACTAATGTACCTATGAGAAGGGGGAGAGTGTAATAACTCTCCCCCTTTTTTGA
This sequence comes from Gammaproteobacteria bacterium, assembly GCA_018648825.1. Lineage (GTDB taxonomy): Bacteria > Pseudomonadota > Gammaproteobacteria > Thiopontia. The sequence goes on along the minus strand of JABGQL010000112.1, from coordinate 23,275 downwards.
TTTTGAACAAAGAAATCTAACTGAAACAAAACTATTCTAGACTGCTCTAAATTAATAGAATCCAGTTCAATAATTTAAACCAAGGAAATAATCACGATGAAAAAAGTACTTTTGATCGCCTCTACCGTTGCCCTACTCTCTGGCTTTACAGCCTCCGTATCCGCTGGCGGCGCTGAACTTTACCAGTCAAAAACCTGCTGGTCTTGCCACGGCAAGGATGCCAAGACTCCTATCATCCCAATCTATCCAAAATTAGCGGGACAGAACAAAGACTACGCACTGAACCAGATGAAAGACATCAAATCCGGTGCTCGTAACAATGGCCAAACCGCTGCAATGATGGGCGTTATGGGACTGGTTAATGATGCTGAGATGGCAGAGATTGCTGATTGGCTCTCTAGCCTGAAATAACTAAAACCCTTGGTTTTAGTATGGATTAGGGGAACCGTTGACATATATCAAAGTCACCCCATAACGGTTCCTCTATTCTCTTCCCATCAAAATCATGTTGGAGAACAACGGAATGAAAAAATTAACCGCAATTGCCGCTGCAATCACTATTTTTGGCGCTGGACTGAGTGCTTCAGCACTGGCCGCTGGTGGTCACGGTGGACAAGTTACTGATGTAAAAGACTGGAATACCGGTGAGGGTGAGCAGAGTGTTGCTATGACGCTAACCCCTGATCGCGAGAACGGCATTGAAGTCTATGAAGTCTGCTCTGCCTGTCACCTACTGGAAGGGTGGGGTATGACCAACGGCACCTTCCCACAGCTTGCAGGTCAGCATAAGAATGTATTGATCAAACAGCTGGCGGACATTCGCGCACTCAACCGCGATAACCCCACCATGTACCCTTTCGCACTACCTGAGTCGATTGGTGATGAGCAGGCGATTGCCGATGTGACCGACTACATCGCCAAACTGCCAATGAACCCAGAGAATGGTAAAGGTAAGGGCGATAACCTTGCCCTAGGTGAGCAACTCTACAAGGACAACTGTGTTCAGTGCCACGCCGATAATGGTGAAGGCAACCAAGAGAAGTTCTACCCAAAAATTGTAGGACAGCACTACGCCTACATGCTGCGCCAGTTTGAGTGGATTCGTGATGGCAAACGCCGTAACGCCAATCCAGACATGGTGAAGCAGATCGCAGGCTTCAGCGATGCCGACATGGCCGCAGTAATTGACTACGTATCCCGTATCCCAGTTCCTGCCAAGGATGTAGCCCCTATTGGCTGGCAAAACCCAGACTACAACTAAGCTATCCTGATCTAACCCCTCCTCCCGAGGGGTTGGTTTTACCCTTCTCTTGGGAAAAATGTTGTTGGAGAAGAGAGCGGTAAAACTTAGAAACTTTGGCAGTTCTAAAAGGATCTATTCAGTAGAATAGATTTTTTTCGCTGTTGCCCCAATCAACTCTGATCTCACTCAGGAGCGTAACCACTATGAGCCTCTCCAACCCCAAACAAAATATGATCATCGGCACCCTATCACTGGTTGCCATTGGTCTGATGATCTCCATCTTCTACAGCCCTATCTGGTGGGTTTCGCTTAAAGCCCCACAATACCCAGATGCAGCCTTTCCACAAGGCATTCGCATTCACTTCCACGTCAATGGCGTCTTCAATGGCTGCCAGAAGATCGAATCTGAAGAGAAGTCTGAAGAGGAGGCACTCAACTGTAAACATGAGATGGATGCTATCAACCACTATGTGGGGATGTATCCCATTGCTGCCGGCGCACCGGTGGAACGTGCGGTCTCTCCCTTTGTCTTTGCACTGCTGGGGCTGATGGTGATCGCCTTTGCACTGCCGAATAACAAGCAGCGCATTCTGTTGATGGGCACAGGCTCTCTATTAATCGCTGGCTGGGGCTATAGCGCACTCTACAGTGAAGGTGGTATGAAGCTGCAATCCTCCCCCTACCGTGCCGATATCATGAGTACCATGGAACGCACCCCGGAAGAGATTAACCAGTGGAGTGGCATTGAGGGAATACAGGCCAGCTATGAAGAGGCCTTGGGACGTTACTTCCCTACCATTGCCGTCGATTGCGACAACTACGCCTCAAAGATGACCTATGTGGACCTCTATGCCTCACAGGATCGCCCATTTGAAGAGTTGAACGACCTATTGGTAAATGCCGGAGCCACCTCTGCGGTGATGTCGACCTTCCATGATCTCTACAAAAAGATCCAGAAGAATCCCGACATGACACCAGAACAGCAGACTGCCGCCTTTATGCAGCGCTGTGAACTGATGTCCAACAACATTGGTATGAGCGATATCGAGCGTACCGAGCTAATGGTCAACATCACCCACATCGTCTATGCCGGGCTGTTGGGCGCAATGGTGCTGTTGGTGGTTGGTCTGTGGAAGATGGAGCACGTCTTTAAATGGGTGCTGATTCTGGTACCCATGGCACTGCCTCTGTTCTTTATCATGGACTACGCTGGCTGGCTCTGGTGGTTTGGTCACCACCTCAGCGAGATGGGTGCCTTTACCGTGAAGCCCTTTATGCCCACCGTATTTGGTGTGGGTAAGGTTGCACAGTTTGCCACCTACTCCTACCCCTACTATGGATTTGGTTTAATCATGCTGAACTCAGTAGTACTGGCTGCAGCGGCATTGATCAGACTGAAATCATCCGAGTAATTTAACTGCTGTGCGCGATTACAGCTATTATTCCTCACGCAATACCCTAGGGCACCTTCTCTTGCCTTGCGGCAATTCACCTCGAGGCACAAAGACGCAAAGAGCCGCCATAAAAGCTTTGCGTCTTTGCGTCTTTGCGTCTTTGCGCGAGCATGCTGTTTCCGTACTTCTTCTGCCCCTGCTCCTTCTGTTTGGCACCGTAGCAACCGCTCAAACACTACAGGAGATGATCGATGAGACCCCCAAAGGGGGTACCCTCACTCCACCTGCAGGAGTCTACGGCCCCATTATCCTAGAGAAGCCGATCACCATTGATGGCAAAAATAGGGTCACCATCGATGCACAAGGCAAAGGGAGTGTGGTCTTTTTGGATACCGATGGTGCCACCCTGCAGAACCTGCATCTCACCAACTCCGGCTACTCCCACAACGATATTGATTCTGGTATTCAGGTGCGCGGCAACTTCAACGTCATCAAAGACAATAAGATCTCTGAGTGTCTGTTTGGTGTTGACCTCGGCCAAGCCAAGAACAACATCATTCGTCGCAACACCATCACCTCCAAGAGTGATCGAGAGCTAGGCATGCAGGGGGACTCGGTACGCCTCTGGTATAGCTTTAACAATCAGATTACCGATAATGTGATCCGTGGCGCACGGGATATGGTGGTGTGGTACTCCAGCGATAACGTTATCGCCCGTAATGACTCCTCCGGTGGCCGCTATGCCCTTCACTTTATGTATTCACAAGGCAACTTGATTGAAGAGAACCGCTACACCGAAAACGCCGTTGGCATCTTTCTGATGTACAGTGATGGCGCGGTGGTACGCAACAACTACATCGCCCACTCTCAGGGAACCACCGGAATGGGGATCGGGATGAAGGAGACCAGTGATGTCATCATTGAGAACAACCAGATTCTCTACAACGCCACCGGGATCTATAGCGATGTCTCCCCCTATCAGCCCGACACCACTAACGTGATGACCGATAATTTAATCGCCTTCAACGGTATCGGTATGCTCTTCCACACCCCGTGGTGGGGCAACGTCGCCCGTAACAACACCTTCAAAGACAATATCACTCAAATAGTAGTCGATGGCAATGGTGGTGCCACCAAGAACGTCTGGGAGGGCAACCACTGGGATGACTACGAGGGGTTTGACCAGAACAGTGACCAGATCGGTGACACCCCCTACGAGCTATACGCTTATGCCGACCGAATCTGGATGGACCGCCCCGATGCGCGCTTCTTTATGGGTACCCCACTACTGGGGACCCTAGACTTTCTAGAGCAGCTCGCCCCCTTCTCAGAACCCACCCTGCTGTTGCGCGATGAAAAACCCCTGATCCTTGCCGCAAAGCGCACAGTCCCCGAGCCAACAAGTACAATAGAAGCCCCTACCACCAACCATCCATCCACAGCCAGTGAAGAGCCCCAAAAAGATTGGAACTCCTCACTACACCTGCTGGAGAAGAGTCTGACAAAATGAGTGAAGAGAGCCCAAAAAAGCCACAACGGCTGAGTCGTAAAGAGAGAGAGCGTCGAGAGTTCCTGCGCACCTCCGCACTGGTCGCTGGTGTCGGTGGGTTCTCCCTGTTGCAACTGATCCCTACCTTGACGGACGCCGCCCCTCGGTTACGTCCACCTGGTGCACTGGATGAGAAGGAGTATCTCTCCTCCTGTATCAAGTGTGGACAGTGTGTACAGGTCTGCCCAGTCGAGGCAATCTTTCTTGCTGACATGCTCGATGGTCAGGGGCAAGGGGCCGCCTATATCGATGCCCGCAATCAGGCCTGCGACTTCTCCTGTGATGGTCTACAGTGCGTACTCGCCTGCCCTACCGGCGCACTCACCCACGAGATCAACTACTCTCACGAGACCCGTATGGGGATCGCCAGACTCGACAAACCCGCTCAATGTCTAGCGGTAAAGGGAGAGGGGTTCTTTGGTATCACCCGTGGAGCAGAGTACAACGGAAAACTCCGTTTTGATGAGATTGACCGCTGGAACCCCATCGCCCTCAACCAACACCCTTTTGACTTAGAGGTGTGCGACCTTTGTGTACGCCTCTGTCCGATTGAGATTCGCCGTACCCAGTGCGAAGTAGGCAAGCCCCCTTCGGGAGACATCAATCAATGCCCTCCAAAACCTGCCATTGAGTTACAGAAGATTGAGAACGGTAGAGACACCGTCAGCTATGTACCTGCGGTACTGGAGGGGTGCGTCGGCTGCGGTGTCTGCGAGATGGTCTGCCCCACCGATGAACCCGCTATTGTGATCGATATCCGCAAACAGTGGTCGGAGGTAAACGCATGAGAATTGGAAAGTACTGCATCAATGTGATGCTGGGGAAAAGCCCCACCAAAACCCCACCGGCTCAGATCTCTGAAGAGGCCAAGGCGCTCCACCAAAAGAAGAAGGAGAGCGGTGAGATCGACAAGGTGAAGGCACGTGAAGAGCATGAGATCTATCGCGAGACCCACAACAAGAAATGGCGCACCCGCCGCTGGGCCACCATCCTCTTTATCAACCTGCTGTTTGTAGCCTCCTACGCGCTCGATATTCAGTTACTGGAAGGTGCTCTCACCGCCTCTCGCTTCCTCGGCTTCCATATGGCTGACCTCAACTCCGCACTGCAGGTCGTACTCGCCTTCAAGACGGTACTGATCAATCTGTTGATCGGCTTTGTCACCGTACTGTTGATGTGGATTCTGTTGGGGGGACGCACCTTCTGCTCTTGGGTCTGCCCCTACCACCTCCTCTCTGAGTTTGCCGAGATGGTTCACATCAAACTGGTGGAGAAGAAGATCATCAAGAACCACCTCTTCAACCGCAAGGCGAGAACCTGGTTCTACATCTTCTTTGCAGTGCTCGCCTTCGCCACTGGCTACACCGTCTATGAGACCATCTCCCCCACCGGCATTCTTAGCCGCGCATTGATCTACGGCCCTACCGTGGCACTGCTCTGGGTCGCCTTTCTGTTGACGGTAGAGATCTTCTACTCACGCCGCGCTTGGTGCCGCTACGTCTGCCCGATTGGACTCACCTACGGCTTTGTCGGCACCATCACCCCGATGAAGGTCAACTATAACGTCGTGGACTGTCACCATGAGGGAGACTGCCGCAAGGTCTGTCTGGTACCACATGTACTGGAGTGGACCATCAAGGGGCGCTCACCAGAGATCAATGTAGAGCTGGGACCAGACTGCACCCGTTGCGGTATGTGTATCGATGTCTGCCCCACCGACTCACTCAACTTCCACTTTAAAGGGTTAAGCACAAAGAAATGATCTCTTTAAAAGGGGTAACCAAAACCTTCAAACGCACCACGGTGCTAAACGGGATTAACTTGGAGTTCGCTGCGGGTGACCGGGTCGCACTGATCGGCTCCAATGGTGCAGGGAAGACCACACTTATCCGCTGCCTACTCGGTGAATATCAGTTTGAAGGTTCGATCTCCCTCAATGGAGAGAACCCCCGCGAAAACCGTAAAGCGGTACTAGAACGGATCGGTTTTGTACCACAACTGCCTCCGCCACTGAAGATGCCGGTACAACAACTACTCAACTTCTCTGCTGGGGTCTGTGGCTGTAGCACCGATGAGATGAAAGCGGTTGCCGCACAACTGGGGTTGGATCTAGAGCCACTCTACAAACGCCCTTTTGAAAAACTCTCTGGCGGTCAGAAACAGAAACTGCTTATCTCCATTGCATTGGGGCGGCCTACCTCCCTGCTGATTATGGATGAGCCTGCTGCCAACCTCGACCCAGAGGCACGCCACACCCTCTTCTCTCTGTTGGAGAAGAAGCAGGAGGAGAGCGCGATGCTGATCTCCAGCCATCGACTGGATGAGGTGGCCTCACTGGTTAATCGAGTGATTGAGCTGGACCGAGGCCAAGTGGTACTGGATGACCGAGTGGATGACAGCATCGACCTCTCCAGCCTACTCAACTGTAACCTCACCACCACCCGTATCGAACCCGCATTCTCCAAGGCGATTGGCAGTTGGGGGTTCAGTGCTGGGGCTGATGAGACTCAGTGGAGCGGTACTATTCCCGGGCCAGATCGGTTGCGTTTCTTGGGTACGTTGTCACGCTATGCGGCACTGCTGGCTGCGGTTGAGATCAAGGAGGCTAAGCAGTGAACAGTTTTCCTCACGCCCTCCCCCGTAACCTATTGTTCGCACCCCTCCTCCTACTCCTCACTGCCTGCGGTGAACCTGAAACTGGACCCATTGAAGTAACATGGGATCGGGACAATTGCGAACGTTGCGTGATGGCCCTGAGTGATCGTCACCATGCCACACAGATTCGTGGTGGAAAACGTAACAGGGCCCACCACTTTGATGATATCGGCTGCGCCCTGCTCTGGCTCGATGAACAGCCATGGAAGGATGATCCAGCCACAGAGATCTGGGTCAATGATCACCAAGATGGGAGCTGGTTAGATGCCCGCACCGCCCACTATGTAAAGGTAACCCACACCCCGATGAACTACGGTTTTAGTGCACAACCCAAATCTACCGACAGCGCTGTCGACTTTAATACCATGAAACAGGCCGTGATCAAACAAGAAGCGGAATACCACGCCTCCGTTGAGGCACGCCTGAAACACCGTGCCGAGGAGGCTAACCGATGAATCATCTCTGGCTTACCGCAAAGGCAGATATCTCTGAATCCCTGCGCAGCAAGTGGTTTATGGTCTACGCCATTGTCTTTGGCGGCATCATCTCCCTGCTCTTCGCCTTTGGCTTGACTGAATCCCGTATCATGGGCTTTGTCGGTCTATCACGTCTGCTGATCACCTATATCCAACTGTCGATGGCAATCTTGCCAATCTTTATCCTGATCACCACCGTACGCTCAGTCGCTGGGGATCGAGATGCAGGGGTATTTGAGTACCTGCTCTCTCTCCCCGTCTCCCTCTCTGCCTGGTTCTGGGGCAAGATGGTAGGACGCTTTACCGTGGTCTTCCTCCCGGTATTTCTGGCTATGGCTGGCTCTATAGTATGGGGCATTATTCAGGGAATGGAGATCCCTTGGGAGCTATTCCTCTACTACACCGCGTTTCTCTTCTCCCTCTCTTGGTGTTTCCTTGGGATTGGGATGTTGATCTCCACACTGGCCCGCTCACCGGATGTCGCACAAGGCAGCGCCTTTCTGGTTTGGCTCTTCCTGCTGTTGTTCCTCGACCTTATACTGCTGGGCGTATTGATTCAGGAGCAGGTACCCGCCGATTTTGTAGTAGGTATCGCACTGAGTAATCCACTACAGGTATTCCGTACCGCTTCCATGCTACTATTTGATCCTCAACTGGTACTGCTGGGTCCTTCGGCCTATCTGATTCTCGACCACTTTGGTCAATTCTGGTACCTCATCTGGGCCATGCTCTACCCACTGTTACTCGGTACGGTCACTGCAACGATGGGCTACCTACTATTCCGTAGAGGGGATCAGTTATGAAGCCATTACTTTCTCTACTTACTGTAGCTCTGTTTTCAACACATTTATCAGCAGCCAATCTCGACATTGGCGAAGAGATCAACGAGGTCTGTGCAGGCTGTCATGGAGAGTATGCCGAAGGTGGCAAGGAGGGGGAGTACCCTCGCCTTGCTGGACTTTCTGCAGACTATATTGAACGTGAGCTGCGCCTGTTCAAGAGCAAAGAGCGACTCAACCACCCGATGGTCCCCTACACCAAAGAGCGTGAGTTACCGGAAGAGGATCTACTCGATGTCTCTGCCTATATCGCCACCATCGAACTCTACTCCAAACTCCCTCCGATTGATGAGGAGAACTTCAACGCCTATGAACGGCTGCTGCTGAGTAAAAAACTACTCAATGTGCGCCGTATTGATGGTGACTACGAAGCCGGAAAAGAGCTCTACAACAAGGAGTGCAGCAGCTGCCATGGCCGTGATGGCACAGGTAAGCTGAAGAAAAAGGCCCCACTGCTTGCAGGCCAGTACAGCAACTATCTACTGAAGCAGATCCGCGCCTATCGTACAGGCAAGCGCACTCATGACAATGAGGAGACCAGCGAGTCAATATTCAAAGAGTATAGCGAGGAGCAGATACAGAACCTCCTCGCCTATCTCTCCATTCTGGATGATGATTAGCGACTACACCATCCATCCCTACCGCCTCTCTTTTCAACAGCCATGGCATAGCAGCCGAGGCCAACACAACCACCGTGAAGGTTTTCTGGTTGAGCTGAAAGATGACAAGGGCAACAGCGCCATCGGCGAAGCGGCACCACTACCGGAGATGGGTAGCGAGTCTCTCCAACAGTGCCATCAAAAGCTGCTGGAGATGCATGAAGTTATCCTACACTGCACAGCAGAAGCCGTGTTACAGCAGCTCGCCCCCTATCGCGAGCACTATCCCGCCTTTTGTTGCGCTATTGAATCCGCTACGGTCATGCTGCTGGCCAAACAGCAACAGCTCACCCTCAGCCAGTGGTTCAACCAGAGTAGTGCTTCACAGCTCCAACTCAATCAGATCACCACACTGCAACACCCTGTTATCAACCCCAACGGCGCTAGCGTAATCAAACTCAAGGTCGGGATTGCGCCGATTGAGACCGAGCTGAAACAGCTTCAACAGTTAGCAAAACAGCTCTCCCCCAAGCAGCAGCTACGGTTGGATGCGAATCAGGCATGGAGCTTTGAACAGGCCTCTACCTTTCTACAGCATCTTCAATCCTTACCCATAGAGTCGATTGAAGAGCCGATACAAAATCCAACGCTGGAACAGTTTCAACAGCTACAGCAGCAGTGCCACTTCCCCATTGCAGTGGATGAGTCGATGCAGACAATCGGACTCTCACCCATAGTAGAGAGCAGCACCCTACAGCGTGTCGTGCTCAAACCGATGCTACTGGGAGGCCCCCAAAGCTGCTTCAACATCGCACAACAGCTTCAGCAAGCGGGCATTGAGGTGGTCATCACCTCTACATTAGAGAGCAGCATCGGTATCCTCTCGGCTGCACACTGTGCTGCTGCCATCGATCCGCACCAATTGCAGGCACATGGCCTCGATACAGCCCGTCTCTTCAATGAAGATCTGACACTTGCACCCACCATCAAAAACGGGATACTTCACCTCCCATGAGCACCGCAGATACCTTCCCCTTTCAACACCCACATACAGTTCGCCTGTATGAGACCGATGGTGCAGGCATCCTCTTTTATGGGCAGATTTTCACACTGGTCCACAATGCACATGAGGAGCTGCTCGCCTCAGTAGGGTTATCACCGCAGATCATCTTTGAGGAACACCCCTTCTCAATCCCTCTAGCGCATGCTGAGGCAGACTATCTCAACCCGATTCAGTTGAGTGAGAAGCTGACATTGAGTGTATCGGTAGAGAAAATCGGGGAACGCTCCTTCACCCTACTGACCAGAGTCAGTGGAACAGAAGAGGAGAAGGCTGTGGTCACAACGGTACATGTCACCATTGACCAGCAGAGCGGCGTGGCTATACCGCTGCCTGAGCCTATCCTACAGCTCCTCAACGGAAGAGGGTAACCATGGCTCATTTAGGTCAGATCAATCTACAGTGGTCCATTTCATTGATTCAAGCGCTGATTGATCAGGGGATCACCCGCTTTGTAATCTCCCCCGGATCACGCTCTACCCCGCTGGCACTGGCGGTGGCACGTAACCCTCTGGCGCAACATCAGGTCATCATCGATGAGCGCAGTGCCGCATTTTTCGCGCTGGGGCAGAGCCGACAACAGCGCTCACCCAGTGTGCTGATCTGCACTTCTGGCAGCGCCGTTGCCAACTGGCTTCCTGCTGTTGTTGAGGCCAACCATGCAGCAGTCCCGCTACTGCTACTCTCGGCAGACCGTCCAGCAGAACTGCATCAACGTGGAGCCAATCAGACCATTGAGCAGGAGCAACTATTTGGGGTACAGGTGCGAGGCCACCACTCACTCTCCCCACCGGATGAAGAACAAGATCCAACAGCTGCACTCACCACACTACTGCAAGAGATGATGGTACAGTTGCGGCAGCCTGTTCCTGGCCCAGTCCACATCAACATCCCCTTTCGTGAGCCACTCTTACCTGAGACATTCGACTCCATCGACTGGTCTCCAGCGCCGATTCAATTTTTACCGCAGAGAACACTCTCCCGCAGATGGCTACTGCTGAATGAGGCCGCAGAGAAAATCCACCAGCACCCTGGCATCATTCTCTGTGGTGAGGGGCACTACCCAGATACATTTTACAACCCACTAAACCAACTTGCCGAGCGGCTGGATTGCCCCATCATGGTCGACCCGCTCTCTAATCTGCGCTGGGGACACGCCCCTTCAGCCCGCATCCTGACCCACTATGATGCCACACTGCGTAATAGCAGCAGCCAACCACCATCACCACAGTGGGTGATTCAGTTTGGAGATTTCCCACTCTCTAAAACTGTTGCTAATTGGCTGACACAAAATACTATTCCGACCTACTTCACCATTCAGTATCAACGCCTCTGGAGTGACCCAGAGTCACTCGCTACAGAGGTCTTTCACTGCAGTCCAGAACAGTTCGTCAATGCCCTGCTGAAGCAGTTGAGCGAGCCCGCTCAACTGCCGGAATGGAACCACCACTTTACAACACTTGAGCAACAGGCTCACCGCTGGGTCTCTCCTTACCCACTCTGCACCCAACAACTGCTACACACACTGCTCAACCAACTCCCCGAAGAGAGTGTGCTATTCAGCGCAAACTCTATGATGATTCGTGATATCGATGGTTGGCTACCCGCAGATAAGAAGTCGCTTACACTTCATGCAAACCGTGGTGCCAGTGGTATTGATGGCAACCTCTCCACCGCTTGTGGAGTACGCAGCGTAGTGGAGGCAGAGGTTCCCGTAGTTGCCCTGCTCGGAGATCTGACACTATTCCATGATCTCAATGCGCTCTCACTGGTTCAACAGCTAGAGGGGGAGTTCACAATTATTGTGGTCAACAATGGCGGAGGCGGCATCTTCAGTTACCTCCCCCCTGCTGAGCTACCTGAATTTGAACCACTCTGGCTCACCCCCCCTGAAATTGACTTTAAACAGGCAGCAAAACTCTACCAAATAGAGTACTACCGTATTGATGAGCCACTTGATCTACAACAACAGCTTGCCCACCCACTACAGAAAAGAGGGGCTAAGCTGATAGAATGGGTGGTAGATCGAGAGGCCACTATAACGGCCCACCAACAGTATTGGGAGTCCCTACAGTGATCGACTGGAAAGCAACAACAGAACCCTATCAAGATATCCTCTACCATCAGGCCGAAGGGATCGCCAAGATCACCATCAATCGACCAGAGGTGCGCAATGCCTTTCGCCCAGAGACCGTCAATGAGTTGATTCACGCCTTCCACACCGCTCATCTAGACTCAGATATTGGAGCCATTATCCTCACTGGAGCGGGAGACAAGGCATTCTGCTCCGGTGGGGATCAGAAGATCCGGGGCGAAAGTGGCTACCGAGATGAGTCCGGTGGGCAGCACCTCAATGTACTCGACCTGCAACGACAGATCCGTACCCTACCCAAGCCCGTGGTTGCCATGGTTAATGGCTTTGCTATTGGTGGCGGTCATGTGCTGCACCTAATTTGCGACCTCTCTATCGCCTCTGACAACGCCATCTTTGGTCAGACCGGCCCTAAGGTAGGCAGCTTTGATGCAGGGCTGGGGGCTGGCATTCTTGCCCGTA
>JABGQL010000112.1:9232-10806 GCA_018648825.1 Gammaproteobacteria bacterium | reverse complement strand
GGCCCTAAGGTAGGCAGCTTTGATGCAGGGCTGGGGGCTGGCATTCTTGCCCGTACTGTAGGGATGAAAAAGGCAAAAGAGATCTGGTTCCTCTGTCGTCAATACGGTGCTGCAGAGGCGTTGGAGATGGGGTTGGTCAATACCGTTGTACCGTTTGAGCAGCTGGAACAGGAGAGCGTAGATTGGTGCCGACAGATGCTACAACACAGCCCCACCGCACTGCGCCTGTTAAAGGCGGGATTCAACGCCGACACAGATGGTATGGCGGGAATTCAGGAGCTGGCAGGTAACGCCACCGCGCTCTTCTATATGTCTGACGAGGGGCAGGAGGGGCGCAACGCCTTTAATGAAAAACGCCCCCCTGACTTCACCCCCTTCAAGCGCCGCCCCTAATCTTACATCCCCCTATTTATGATTGAACAGCTTGCAATGGAGCTGGATCTCTTCTTCAGTGATCCACCTGCAGAGGCCACACTCCTCAGCATCACTCTCCCCTACCACCGACGCCCCTTCACAACGCCCGTAATACCCAGTGAGGGGATCTACTGGAACGGTGGGACAAGGGGTAGCCGCCTGTTGGGTCTGGGTACCGCATGGCGTGCCACACTGCAGGGAGCAGATCGCTTTCAACAGGCAGAGCAGCAGCTGGAGCAGTTGCACAGCCACTGGTCACAGATCGATCCAGATGAGTGCGGCCATGCCCCTCCACTCTATTTCCAGTACGCCTTCTCTGAAGATGACCCGATGGAGGCGGAGTGGAGTGAGTTTCCCAATACCCTATTGAGTTTGCCACGACTATTACTCAGTAGCCGACAGGGACATCAATTTATCACCCTCTCACACCCTATTGGCGATACCGACCAACAACAGTTGCTTGAGCTGTGGGAGAACGATCTCGACATGCTGGAGTCACTGATGGGGCCACAACAGCTAACAGAGAGACCAACACTGCTTCGAACAGCACCAGAGCGTAACAGCAGCTCACTGATCCAACACGGAATCGATGCCATCCAACAAGGCACCTTTGAGAAGGTTGTGCTGGGAGAGGCACAACACTTTTCACTCTCTCATCCACTGCGTTTGCAATCTGCACTGCAACAGCTAGAGCACTACAACAGAAACGGTATTCAGCTACTCTTTACGGAAGCAGGAAAACAGTTGATTGCAGCCCCGCCCGAGCAGCTACTCAGCAAACATGAAAACCATATCAAGGCCGATGCACTGGCTGGAACCCTGCCCCGTGGAGAGAGCGACGATGAAGAGCTGCAGCTGGGACAGCAGCTATTGAATGATCCAAAACTGCAGCATGAACACCAGTTGGTTGTTGATTACATCCAGCAGCAGCTAGAACAACAGTGTGATGATATTCAGCACCCCGCAACGCCCACCATTCATAAGCTGGAGCATATCCAACACCTGCTCACCCCCGTTGAAGGCATACTGAGTAAACATACCTCCCTGTTTGAGTTAACAGAGTCACTTCACCAAAGTCCTGCTATCTGCGGTCATCCAAAAGCAAATGCTTTGACATGGTTACAACAACAGGAGAACAGCAACCGTGGATACTATTGTGG
>JABGQL010000112.1:6753-9132 GCA_018648825.1 Gammaproteobacteria bacterium | reverse complement strand
TGAAGCGGCTAGAGTATCGAGGCTATGACTCTGCCGGTATCGCGGTTCTTAACCAAGCCAGTGAGATTCAGCGGGTACGTAGCTTGGGTAAGGTCGCCACACTAGAGTCCCCCATTAACGAGACCCAACTCAACGGAACCATCGGTATCGCCCACACCCGCTGGGCCACCCACGGTGCACCAGCCACAGAGAACGCCCACCCCCATATCGCCAACAATCGGGTAACGGTAGTCCACAACGGTATCATTGAGAACCACAAAGCGCTGCGTCAGCAACAACTGGAACAGGGGTTTCGCTTCACCTCAGAGACCGACACAGAGACTGTTGTACATCAAATTGAACACTATCTACAGCAGGGGCAGACGCTAACCGAGGCCGTGCGTAACAGCAGAGCTGATTTCAGAGGGGCCTATGCTTTGGGGGTGATCAGCCCCGTTGACCCAGAACTACTGGTCACCACCCGACTGGGCAGCCCTTTGGTGATTGGGTTGGGAGCGGATGAAAACTTTATCGCCTCCGATACCGCTGCACTGCTCCCCTACACCAACCGTTTTATCTTTTTGAAAGATGGGGATCTGGCCGAGATTCGCCGTGACAGTGTACTTATTTTTGATGAACACAACAGTCCAGTAGAGCGGGAGATTCACACCTCCAAGCTCTCAGCCGAAGCCACTGAGCTTGGCCCCTACGCCCACTACATGCTGAAAGAGATCTACGAGCAACCCAATGCCATCGCCGAGACGCTGGAGGGGCGCATCCACAACGGTGCAGTGATGGCGGGGATCTTTGGTCATGAGGCTGCAGCCATCTTTCAGCAGACCCAGCAGATTCAGATTGTCGCCTGTGGCACCAGCTATCACGCAGGCATGGTGGCAAAATATTGGTTCGAGCGCATTCTGGAGCTCCCCTGTTTTGTCGATGTTGCCAGTGAATTTCGTTACCGCCACCCAGTCCTGCGGGAAGGGACATTGACGGTCACACTCTCTCAATCCGGTGAGACTGCAGATACCCTCGCCGCACTGGCCGAGGTGAAGAAACGGGGATTTGATCAGACACTGGCGATCTGTAACGTCGCAGAGAGTTCACTGGTACGTGAATCGAAACTGACACTGATGACCCACGCCGGGCCTGAGATTGGGGTTGCCTCGACCAAGGCCTTTACCACTCAGTTAGTCGCTCTGCTGCTGCTGATACTCGCCATCGGCAAAGAGCAGAAGAGTCTGCCTGAGCAGGAGGAGAGAGAGATCATCGATGCGCTACAGCAGCTACCACGGCAGATCGAACAGGTACTGAACAGTGACAAGCCGATTCAGCAGATGGCAACTCAGTTTGCTGATAAGGAGCATGCCCTCTTCCTTGGACGTAACCGCATGTATCCCATTGCGATGGAGGGGAGTCTGAAGCTAAAGGAGATCTCCTATATTCATGCCGAGGCCTACCCCGCTGGAGAGCTGAAACACGGTCCGCTGGCACTGGTCGATGCGAAGATGCCCATTGTTGCCGTAGCCCCCAGTGACCTGCTCATGGATAAGCTCCTCTCTAACCTAGAGGAGGTGCGCAGCCGCAATGGGCAACTCTTTGTCTTCACCGATACCGAATCACACTTTGAGAGCAGCGATCAGATCCACACACTGGCGGTGACAGAGCCCGCCAGCTACTACACGGCCCCTATCATCTTTACCATTCCGCTACAGCTATTAGCCTATCATGTGGCACTGATCAAGGGGACGGATGTGGATCAACCCAGGAATTTGGCAAAGTCTGTGACGGTGGAGTAGAGTCAACGACTCATTAGCTCTTTAAATCGTTCAACACTGTAGACAGAAGGTTGTGTTGAATCCCCTGCGGGTACTGTAGAGGGGATAGCCTTCTCAACCACGCTCTCTGCGACCGCTTTGGGTTCAGATGCCTCTTCTACCTTGTTACTCTCTTCAGTAACAGCTGACTCTGCTTCAGCCTCTACCACCTCTTCCAGCGCTTCTGTCTGATTCATCAATAGGGCAAAGCGTTTAACACTGTGGACAGGAAGTTGTGCTGGCTCTTCTATTGATGCCTCAGAGGGAGCACTATTTTTATTCATATCCTCTGCACTCTTTGTGATCTTTTCAGGCTCTACTGCTTCCACCACTTCAGCTGCTGGTAACGCTATTTCTGCTTCTACAGTTCCACTCTCTTCAATTTCTGCCTCACCTGTATTGTTCATCAAAGCTTCGAAGCGTTTGACGCTATAAACAGAGAGTCGACTGGTCTCAGAGGAAGAGGCTTTATCGGCCAAGCTCTCTGCTGCTTTTGCTGCCTCTGCCGCTTCTGCTGCCTCTGCTGCCTCTGCCGCTTCTGCCGCTTCTGCCGCTTCTGCCGCTTCTGCCGCTTCTGCCGCTT
>JABGQL010000112.1:0-6653 GCA_018648825.1 Gammaproteobacteria bacterium | reverse complement strand
CTCTGGTGCTGGCTCTGGTGCTGGCTCTGGTGCTGGCTCTGGTGCTGGCTCTGGTGCTGGCTCTGGTTCCTGCTGAACATCCTCCACATCAGAAAGCGCTTCTCCAGGAACCACAATCCGTTGATCCGATGACTCATCAATGGCTTGCTCTTCTTCAAGCAGTGATTCAAGGTCTATCGTTTGAGCCAGACGAATCCGAAAAGGCTGGTCACACACTTTACAACGCGTCGGTACCCCCTCCTCTGGAATACGGGAGGCGTTAATATTGTAGATCTTCTCGCACTTCGGGCAACTGACTTTCATAATAGGACTCACGACTTGAGATTTCTGGAGACAATTTCATACACATCTTTAGATAATCCCTCCACTTCTACAATCCGTTGTAACTCATTTCTCACTAAGGATTGCCGTATTTTGTCGTAGCGCTTCCATTGATTGAATGCACCGACCATACGCGCCGCCACCTGAGGATTGAGTGCATCTAGCTTAATCACCTGATCTGCAAGCAGTTTATAACCTCGACCACTGCTTTGGTGAAAGTGGAGCGGGTTACCGTGTGCAAAAACACCAACCACCGAACGTACCCGATTGGGGTTTGTAATTTCAAAATCAGGGTGGTTGAGCAGCGCCTCAACCTGATCTATGGCATCTTCTCGTTGAGAACCCGCCTGCAGCCCAAACCATTTATCGATGACCAAGCGCTCACCTTGCCACTTCTGGTAAAACTGCTCCAGAGCAACAGTACGGGATTCGCCCTGCATACGCTCCAGCGCAGCGAGTGCCCCCATCTCTTCACTCATATTCTCAGCTTGCTCAAACTGCACCACTGCCAGTTGATTTACGACCGCACTATCAAGTCGAGACAGCATCGCTAACAGTTGATTACGCAGGGTGCGACCATCAGCCTCTTCCGCATTGAGCTGTTGATACAGAGCAGTCATCTGCTGCTGGTAACGCTCGGCAACCGCCACAATAGCAAACTCACGAGCAGCATGGATCGCCTCAACATCGACCGTCTCCATACGCTCAGAGAGCCAGCGCTCTGTGGGCAAAATCAGCGCCTCTGTAGTCAGAGCGGGATCATCCATCGCCTCCTCTAGCAGAACACCCATAGCACCCAACCAGTCATTATCAATCTTGAGAGAGTTCTTCTGTTGGTAAGCCGCAACCATCGCCAGCAGCATCTTTTCAGCCACCTGCTGCCCCGCATCCCAGCGGTTAAACGCATCGCTGTCATGTGCCATCAGGAAGCGTTTCTCCTCCTCACTGTGGGCCGTACTCAGCAGTACTGGTGCAGAGAAACCACGCAGGATAGAGGGGACTACTGTTTCACTAACCGCATCAAAAGTGAAAGTGGTCTGGCGCTCGGTTAGCTCCAACAGTCGATCATCCTCCAACAGCTCTTCACCCGAAGTGCGAGAGAGCAGGCCAACCACTACGGGAATATGGTGTGGCTCCCATGCTGCCTGCTCCTCTCTGCTGTAGGACTCTGGAGGCTGCTGTTCTAACGTTAGGCTAAAGCGCTGCTGTTCCAGGTCCTGCTCCCAAGACGCAGATAGTCGTGGTGTCCCCTTTTGCTGGTACCAGTGCATAAATTGGCTCAGATCGCGCCCTGAAGCGCTCTCCATGGCATCAACAAACTCCTCTACCCGCACGGCTTGACCATCATGTCGGTCAAAGTAGAGGTCCGTCGCTTTTCGGTACTGCTCGACTCCCAACAAGGTGTGCTGCATTCGCACCACCTCTGCCCCCTTCTCGTAGATGGTCACGGTGTAGAAGTTACTGATCTCAATATAGTGGTCAGGGCGTACCGGGTGGGCCATGGGCCCTGCATCTTCGGCAAACTGTACGCTACGCAACATGCGTACATCCTGAATCCGTTTCACTGCACGGGAGTGGTAATCAGCGGTAAACTCCTGATCACGGAATACCGTCAACCCCTCTTTGAGGCTCAGCTGGAACCAGTCCCGGCAGGTGATACGGTTGCCAGTCCAGTTGTGGAAATACTCATGCCCGATTACCGCCTCGATATTGAGGTAATCAGCATCCGTTGCGGTCTCAGGCTTGGCGAGGACAAACATAGAGTTGAAGACATTCAGCCCCTTGTTCTCCATCGCCCCCATATTGAAGTCATCTACCGCAACGATGTTGTAAAGATCGAGATCATACTCTCGTCCATATACCTGCTCATCCCATGCCATCGAGCGTTTGAGTGAGGTCATGGCATGGTCACATTTATCGACATTATGTGGCTCGGTAAAGATCTGTAGCTCGACCTCTCTACCGGAGGCGGTCTTAAAGCTGTCTTGAATCCCCTCCAGCTTGCCTGCCACTAGCGCAAATAGGTAGGCAGGCTTGGGAAAAGGGTCTTCCCAAGTAATCCAGTGACGACCATCAGGATAGGCTCCGTTGGCGCTGCGGTTACCGTTTGAGAGCATCACTGGACAGATCGCAGGGTGCGAGGCGATGGTGACGGTAAACTTGGACATTACATCAGGGCGATCTGGAAAGAAGATGATCTTACGAAACCCTTCAGCCTCACACTGGGTGCAGTAGATGGGACCAGAGCGGTAAAGCCCTTCCAGTGCGGTATTTTTCTCAGGGTGGAGTCGAGTCTCCAGCTGCAGCATAAAGGGTTCGTTGGGCACATTGGGGATGGTTAGCGTCTCCCCCTCCCGTTGATAGTGCTGCTCGCTTAGGTTGATCCCATCCAGCTTCAGCGAGACCAACTCCTGATCACCGCCATGCAACACCAATGGGGCACCTGATACCCCTTCAGCATTAGGCTCAATACTCAGGCTTGCCTTAACTCGGGTCTCTGCCTCATCTAGGTCAAAAAAGAGTCGCACCTCTGGAATCAAGTGGTTGGGTACGGTGTACTCTTCTAGATAAGTGGTCTGGGGGGAGAGGTCTGTTGCGTCCATTTTACTTCCTGTTTACGTTTTCCTTAGTTAGCCCTATCATCCCCCATTCTTTTACTCAGGAAAACCACCTCATGGCTAGAAAAATAAAAATTTACAGTACCGCAAGCTGCCCCCGTTGTGACAAATCGAAACAGTTACTGACTAAATGGGGCATCTCCTACCACGAAGTGCGGGTTGATCAGTCTCAAAAAGGGCTGAAAGAGATGATGAAGCGCACCAACAACGCGCGCAGCGTGCCACAGATCTTTTTGGGCGATGACCATATTGGTGGATTGGATGAGCTCACCGAGGCGCATATGGACGGGGATTTGGATGGAATTAGTTAACGGGCTTCCCGCCATTGATCTCCATTGAGAAACGTCTCTTTTCTGTATCAGCCTCTTTATCAGGCCGACACGCCTTTAGCTGCACGCGATAGGTCATCCGTGCAGTATTCACCTTGCGTGCAAAACTCATCAGCTTAGGCTTCTTTTCATAATCCTTGCGCAGAAACCCACGGTGACCTTCGTGGTAAGCGAGGTAGAGGTGGTATCCATCGCTACGGGAAATCTGCAAGCTACGGTGGGTACGGTTAAGGTACCAACCGATAAAGTCAGCAGCATCTGCAAACTGGTCTCGTTTTGCCTCCTGCTTCCCTGTGCGCTGCTGATACTCTTTCCACGTTTGATCCAGTGCTTGGGAGAAGCCGTAGGCGCTGGATAGACGTTCCCCTGGGATCAATCCAAAATAGTGTCTACGGGGTGCCTCTGCATCACCAACAAAGCTGGACTCATAGCGAATCACCGCCATAATCAACTCTTGCGGTATTCCCCACTGCTGTTCTGCCTGACGCACACCGCTCTCCCACTCTGGATGTGCCTCGTAGATCGAGCAGAGATCATCTCTATTAAAGTCCGGCGCACGACAACCCGTCAGCAACAGGGCGATCAATAGAAGGCGTAGCCAGAAGGGTAAAAGAGTCATTGCGCTATTTTAACTCGATTTATAGTGTATAAAGCAAATACCCATACAGAAAACAGAGGTGAATCTGATTCTTTTTGAGAGTAGACTCACCATTAAAAGGAGGCTTATAACAATGAAAAAAATCATCACGGTACTGTTTCTTTTAACCCCTCTCTCTGCTTTGGCCAATGGCCTCTGGGTGCATCACAGTGTAGAAGAGGAGTTTGACACCATCAAAGAGTACATCGAAGAGGGGATCACCAATCAGGGGTTGGTTGTTGCCCACCGCTCAGATGTCGGAGGTATGTTAGAGCGCACAGGTAAAGATTTGGTTGCTCAGGTTCAGAAGGCGACTCACTCTGTAATGGCGATGGCCAGTACTCAAATGGGGATTGAAAATCCCATTGAGCAGCCCAAGCAGGCAACCTCTATCTTCTCCCGCTCTGAGGTGATCGAGTTCTGTAGCGCCAAACTCTCGCGCAAAATGACAGATGCGGACCCCGCCAATGTGATCTTCTGCCCCTACTCAATTGCAGTCTACACCACAGCCGCTCAACCTGAGCTGGTCCACATCTCTTACCTACAGCTATCAAAAATTGGATCCCCCTCCTCTCAAGCTGTACTACAAGAGGTAGAGGCGATGCTCGGTAGAATTGTTAGCGAAGCGACTGAGTAGCCATCATGAAAAGCTTATCCGCAACTATTCTCTTACTCCTACTCTGTAGCAGTGTCACTGCACTTGAGCTACCAACAAATGATGACTTAACCACTGTAGCCAGTAAGCCGATACGGATACCTGACTTTGAGAGCATCAAGGACCCATCCATTCGTAAACAGGCATTTATTAACCTGGTTGCCAAAGTGGCCCGCCCCACCCTCCACAGTATTGAGAAAAAACGGACCATCCTATTGGGTCTTTATCTACGCTATCGCTCTGGTGACCCACTCTCCGATGCTGAACAACAGTGGATCCTTAAGCTGGCAAAACATCTGGAAGTGAAGAATTTTGACTCCGACGAGGATGAGCAGTGGATTACACTGCTGAAACGAACGGACAGCATTCCGCTCTCTCTACTGATTGCGCAGGCTGCGATTGAATCTGCATGGGGTACCTCCCGTTTTGCCCGCGATGGCAACAACTATTTTGGTATCTGGTGCTCACGCCCAGGCTGCGGCATCGTCCCCAAACAGCGCGCAGAGGGTGCAACACATGAGGTAGAGCGCTACCCCAATGTGACCCTAGCCATTCGTAAGTATATCCACATTCTCAATACACGCCCCGCATTCAAGGAGCTGCGTAAGCTACGCCACCAACAGCGAGTAAGCCTGCTCTCTCCCTCTGGCACCATGATGTTGAAAGGGTTAGGACGCTACGCCAAAAATGGAGAGGAGTATATGCAATCCTTGGAGAAGATCATTCGCCAAAACCAGTTGGCACTGCTCGACTAATTTTCTGCTATGCTTTTCCGTTGATAATCTGAAAACGATATGGACAGAATTTTATGAAGAGACGTACACAGCTTTCCACTCTACTGTTGATTAGCGGCATAATAAGCGCTGCAACAGCCTCTGCACAATGGCTTGGCCCTTGGGGCAGTGAGGATGACCTCGCAGCGGCTTGGGGCTTGGAACCCAACACACTCAATGATCCAGATGAGGGGCCCGGTGAGACCATTGACTACAACACCCCAGAGCAACCCTTCAGGATGAATGTTCAGTCAGGCAACCCAATAAAGCCTCGCACTGCTGCCCCTGTACGCCCTGCTCCTCGTCCCACTCCACGCATAGCGGCACCTGCCGCCCCTATCAGGAAGGCTCCAGCAGCGATTACCAAAGCTCGCCCAGCACCGCCTCCATTACCGGCCAGACCCGCTCCACGCGCTCGTACCCCTTACTACGCACAAAGAAGAGCACCAGCCCCGATTCAGAGGAGGGTTCCTACCAGAGTACAGAGAAGAGCGCCTGCCCCTCGCAGTTACAACAGTTATCGGCAGCCAATGACCCCTATGCCATATTTTATGCCGCAACCATTCCAACAGATGCAGATGCCTGCAGCGCGAGCCCCTTATCCATACTATCGACGTTAGACTTTGATGCACTGCCCCTGTAAAACAGCCCCACTTATCGGGGCTGTTTACGTTTTAGGACGACAATCCACCCTTTAACAGACACTTATCCACAATCTACTTTTTTGTGGATACTCTTTGCTATCTATAGAAAAAATCTTCTCTATAAACATCTTTGGTTGTAGTTCAACGAAAAAACAGCGACTTAAGAAAAAACTTACTATTTCCTTATATATTATTAAAAATCAATAAGATAGAAGAAGTATATCATTTGATTTATTGCTGGAGTTCCTAATCGGTTGAGCACATACAGAGAATGTTAGTTCTCCACACAGCCTGTGGATAAGTGTGTAGATAAATAGGGGAACAACCCTCTTTCCCTTGAATTCGTCACACCAGCAGCAGATTGCCCGTTTTTTAAACAGCAAGCGTAATGAATGACCGGTTAGATCAGCTCTTCATCCTTTACCAGTGGAAGCTCTCCATTAAGGTCGTTATAGACCGAAAAGCCATCACTCAACGGAGGCTCCAAACTCTTTTTATCCGCAGGAACATTCTGCGTTTGAGTATCCACCCCAACCTCCGAAACCTGTTGATCAAATTCAGTGAACTCACTTACCTGATAACTGAAATTCATCCCCTCTGTCGATGTATCACCTTCTATCTTTTTTACTGCCAGCGCCACTTCTGAGAAGTTAATGGTTGAACCATCTTCTTTAAT
>JABGQL010000012.1 GCA_018648825.1 Gammaproteobacteria bacterium | reverse complement strand
ACCGCCGACCCCCTGCATGCCATGCAGGTGCTCTCCCAGCTGAGCTATAGCCCCGTATAACACTGCAACCAATACTGACCGGCTGCGGTCATCCGTAGATAACGAGGCGCGTATTATATGAGTTTGGCTATAAGCTCGCAAGCATTTTTATCACTATTTTCTATCCACCATTCGCAGCAACACGTTGCTCGATATAGGCCAGCGCCATGTCGATGCGCTGCAACACACGCTCACGCCCTACTAACTCCAGTGTGATATCAATTGGCGGGGAGATCCCTGCCCCTGCAACCGCTACACGCAGTGGCTGTGCAACCTTACCCAACTTAAGATCCATACTCTCTGCAATCTGTTTAACCAGCTCATGAATAGGCTCTGCCTCCCACACATCCAACGAAGCCAGCCCTGCACGCAGTTGACTCAGCGGCTCCTGTGCTGCCGCCTTCAGATTCTTCTTTGCTGCTTTCTCTTCAAACGCATCGAAGTCTTGATAGAAGAAGGTACTGTTGTCTGCCATCTCCACCAATGTTTTAGCGCGCTCTTGCTGGGACTCAACCACTTTCAGAATATCTGGTCCCTCTGATGGATCAATCCCCCGCTCTCCGAGGTGCCAGCTTAGGTGGCGCGCAACATGCTCTGGACTGCTGCTCTTGATATAGTGCTGGTTCAACCACAACAGCTTTTCAGGATTAAAGGTAGAGGCTGAGTGGTTAACACTCTCCACATCAAACAGTTCAATCATCTCCTCTATAGAGAAAATTTCTTGGTCTCCATGTGACCACCCCAAACGCACCAAGTAGTTGAGCAACGCCTCTGGCAGGAATCCTTCATCACGATACTGCATCACACTTACCGCGCCATGGCGCTTGGAGAGACGAGCGCCATCTGATCCCAAAATCATGGGGAGATGCGCATACTTGGGTAGCTCAGCCCCCAACGCCTTGAGGATATTGATCTGGCGTGGTGTATTGTTGAGGTGGTCATCGCCACGAATCACATGGGTCAACCCCATATCCAGATCATCCACTACAACGGTCAGATTGTAGGTGGGTGTGCCATCAGAGCGGGCAATAATCAGGTCATCTAATTCACTATTCTGAAATGCCACTTTACCGCGCACAACATCCTCTACAACAACCACACCATCAGTCGGATTCTTGAAGCGGATCACAGGTTCTACCCCATCACGAGGCTCGGTACGGCTGCGACACAACCCGGTATAACGTGGCTTCTCTTTTCGGGCACGCTGCCCCTCACGCATTGCATCCAACTCTTCGCGACTACAGTAGCAGTAGTAGGCATCCCCCTGATCCAGCAACTGTTGGATAATCTCTTTATAGCGATCGAAGCGGTGGGTCTGGTAGAACGGCCCCTGGTCATACTCCAGCCCAAGCCAGCTCATCCCCTCTAGAATCGCATTCACCGACTCCTCGGTAGAGCGCTCACGGTCTGTATCCTCGATACGCAGAATAAAGTCTCCTCCATGCTTGCGGGCATAGAGCCAAGAAAAGAGTGCAGTACGAGCACCTCCAACATGGAGATATCCGGTCGGGCTGGGGGCAAAACGGGTAGTCAGTTTCATAATTAATTCAATACCAATCTATCTTTAGACAACAAGTGGGGCAAAAAACCTGCGAAGTATATACTATCAACGCAACATATGAATTTAGGGATTTTAACTGAGCCACCATTATGAATAGAAAAATTGCGATCGTTGAGGATGACCCCGACCAGCGCGAGAACTACACCGATGCACTGCGCCGAGAGGGGTATGAAATTACCGCCTATGCAAACAAGGAGGATGCCCTGCGGGGGTTTGAGGAGAGCCTGCCCGATCTCGCCATTCTGGATGTGATGCTGGGTGAAAATCATGATGCTGGCTTTGAGATCTGCACTGCACTACACCAGAAGCACCCCAACATTCCTGTCATCTTTCTCACTGCACGAGATGGGGAGATGGACCGTGTAGAGGGACTCAGTCTAGAGGCATGGGACTATCTCATCAAACCGATCACACTCGACTACCTGATTGTACGGGTCTCTTCACTGTTTCGTATTGAGGAGCGACTCACCCATGTCAACGCCGTTGCAGCCAGCAATGAGGTTCAGGGAGATCTGACCCTCAATGAGACCGCCCTCTCTGTCCACTGGAAAGAGAAGCCCGTGGAGCTGACCTTGACCGAGTTTTGGCTGGTCGAGGCACTGGCACAATCCCCCGGAGAAGCCTTCAGTTATGAGTCTCTGATGCCCGTGACCCGACAGACCATTGTCGAGAAGAACACCATCAATGGTCACATTCGCCGTATTCGCATCAAGTTCAAACGAATCGATCCAGAGTTCAGCTGTATTCGTAATGTATTTGGAGTGGGCTACCGTTGGGAGTGCTGAACCACAATTTTATACTGCGCCTACGGCGCTGGGGCGGCATTCGCAACAAGCTGATCTTTGCCATCATCCTCTTTCTCACCATCCCGGTGATGGGCTACAAGATGCTGCAGGAGATGAATCAGTTTCTGCTACGCGGGCAGGAGAATGCACTCTCCATGGCCTCACAGGCGGTTGCCACTGTGCTCCACAACAACCCAGAGCTATTTAATCCAGAGACAGGTATTCCCCACCAACTGAGTAGTGACCAAGATCTCTATGTACATGAGATGGCTGATCCTCCCGATTTTGACAACCCTGACTTCAGCGAGTGGAGTGCCATTCTTGAGCGCTCTATCAAGTATGGCGAACCTCATATTCTACGGGGAGGACAACAGTATCAGTCCAGCGACCTCTCCTTTCAGCATCTGATGGGGATCTCTTCCGACAGCCGCTATATCTATGCACTGTTTCGGGTGACCGACAACACCACCCTATTCCGTCGCCATAAAGGGCTACGCGTAGACAGTGGTGACCATCTGCGTATCCATCTACAACACCAAAATCGTGAACCCCGCAACTATCTGGCAACGGCTTATGAACCCGGCTTAATGAGTATCTACCGTATGGAGGCATCATGGGAGAAACCGAAGAGTGGTAAACATGAGCGAATCTTTACCGCATCCATGCACCCCAACCCCACGGGTTACACCATTGAGTTAAAGATCCCACGTAAATTGATTCGCGAAAACACCGCACTCTCTTTTTCGATTGTGGATATTGATGATCCTCATGAACGCACACCACATATGGAGGTCGGCACCTTCAAAGAACACACTGCAGCCTCACTCAACCACGTCTATCTTCCCGCCCCATCCATGGAGCGGATGATTCACGCCATCGACCTACCCGATGCCCGCTTCTCCATCACCGATCAACATCGTCGCGTTGTCGCCACGGCCGGAACGCTACTCACCACCATCAACCGCAAAGAGGAGCGCAGCCGCCTCACCGCCCCTCTGTTTGACTGGATCTTTGGCCCCCCAATTCAACACTTTGATGAACCGATCCGTGACACCCGTGAATTTGCTTGGGAAGCCATTGACCGCGCTCTAAAGAGCGGCCAGGAGCAACGTCTGATTCGCCCCTCCTACGATAAGCAGGCCGAGGTCATCACCATCATCTATCCTATTCATGGTGAGGAGGGAGAGCTGGGGGTAGTGGTTGCTGAACAGAGCAACCTACGCATTTTATCTGAGTTGCGTATTACTCTAGAGAATGTCATTGGCTCCACACTATTGGCAATCCTAATCGCCTCACTGGTTTTAATCACCATCGCCACTCGGCTCGCACTGCGTCTGCACCGACTGCAACAAGAGACCTCTGAGGCCATTGATGAGGGAGGGCGCATCATCAGTGACACCATCCACACAGAGCACCATGCACTCGATGAGCTGGGCGACCTCTCTCGCAGCATCTCAGCCATGCTCAACCGCATATCACGCTACAACCACTACCTAGAGCGTATGCCACGGATGTTGAAACATGAGATTCTGAATCCACTCAACATTGTCTCCACCTCACTAGAGCACCTAGAGCAAGAGATCCCCGAGAGTGAGATGAGCCAAAAGTACTTGAGAAAAAGTCGACGAGGTATCGGTAGACTGGGTTCCATGGTGCAGAGCCTTGCTGAGGCTTCTAGCTTAGAGGAGGCACTGGCACCGGATAGCGAAGAGCCCTTTGATCTGCGCGAACTGCTCGATGAGTACCTCGACAACTACCAAAACACCCATACACTGCAACACTTCAATATTGAACTCCCCGAAGAGAGCATTCTGTTAGCGGGCTGGCCTTACGCCATTGAACAGATGCTGGATAACCTGCTTAACAATGCGGTGGACTACAGTGACCCCGGCTGCCCTATTGATGTAACGGTTACCCTTAGCGAATCCAAGGTCACCATTCATATCTGCAACGAAGGCCCAGCCATTGATCAAGAGATCCGAGACACCCTATTTGAGTCGATGGTCTCCTCTCGTAAGGAGAGTAACCCAGAACGCCCACATCTGGGGTTAGGACTCTACATTGTACGACTGGTTGCTACCCACCATGGAGGCAAGGTAATTGCACAGAGCCGAGAAGAGCTAGAGGGGAGCTGTTTCACGGTGGTACTGCCCTTGAGCAAAGCTGAATAGGCCAATAACTTAATGTCGAGTTGGTTTTTTTGTTTTTTTATAACATCTAAGATCATCGCTCTACCCCCTCCCCAGCCCTCCCCCTGCAAGGGCGAGGGAGCAGAGACGTGAAGGCTACTGAAGATAA
>JABGQL010000103.1 GCA_018648825.1 Gammaproteobacteria bacterium | reverse complement strand
TGGTAAGGATGAATCTTGCTGCAGCAGAGGTAAAGGTGGGGATGACTCTCTTAGATTCAGCCTCTATACGCCTGACCTCATCCAAAGGATCAATTCCACTCTTGAGCCATTTGCGGTACTGGACTGCAGTATCTCTTGCCTCTGCAAGTGAAATAGTTGGGTAACTGCCTAACCCTGCTTTACGAGCCTTACCGTTTAGCGTGTATCTGAACGCCCATACCTTGGTGTTTCTTCTGAGTAGCAACCAGAGATTACCTCCATCATTGAGGTTCTTCTTGGCATTCTTAACCTGCCTGTCCGTTAGTCGTTCAATGCTTTTAGCCATAACATCCTCCAGTTAAATGGGGTACAAATTGGGGTACAGTTCATAACTGGATTATAGCGTACATCACTAGACAAATAAAGACACAGATCCTTAGATATCAGCCAATTAGTAGATGTCAATGCAGTCAAAATACACCAGATTAGCGGACTGCCTCTCCGCCAAACAAGAGCCTTGATAAGGCACAATAAAACCCCGCAAAACCATGTTTTACGGGGTTTTTTAATGCGCCCTTGAGCCACAAAGATTCACTAACAGCTTGAATCTCTGTATTAGATCCCCATATCAACCCTTGAAAACAGAATAGGATCAAGTACCCTACCCTGTAAAAAATGAAACATTTGAACGGAACAATTCTCCGTTTTTATGTTCTAATAGGACCATCGTAGATTAAATTTATTGAGGAATATCATGAACCCAATGGAACAAGCACTACCCCGTAGCGAATCATCAATTCTGGCAACCAATAAGGTATTGAAGAATACCTATATGTTGCTCTCCGCCTCTTTGATCTGGACCGCACTGGTTGCCGGTTTTGCTATGACCACCAATGCCTCCCCTATGGGCGGTATGATCAGCTCTTTTGCTGCGCTAGCCGTACTCTGGTTTGTAATGCCTAAACATGAGAACAAGGCCAGTGGTATCGGTGTAGTTTTCCTCTTCACTGCCCTGCTTGGTTATGGCCTAGGCCCAACCCTGAGCTACTATGCTGGCATCCAGGGCGGTGAGCAGATTATCACTACCGCATTTGGTTTAACTGGGCTGATCTTCCTTAGCTTATCTGGCTATGTGTTGACCACTAAGAAGGATTTCTCCTTTATCACCGGCTTCCTGATGTCAGGAATGATGATCGCCTTCTTTGGTTCACTGATTCTGGTGGGCGCTTCGATGTTTGGTTTCCACTTCCCAATGGGGATGTTGGTTATCTCAGGAATGTTTGCTCTGCTCTCCAGTGGGCTGATTTTATGGGAGACCAGCAATATCATCCACGGTGGACAGACCAACTACATTGCTGCAACCGTTACCCTGTACGTTGCACTCTATAACCTCTTCACCAGCCTGCTGCATATCTTGGGCGCTTTTTCCGGTGGTGATGACTAATTCAGTCCACTTTATCTGAATAGTAGAACGCCCTCAGTTGAGGGCGTTTTTGTTTTGAGAGATAATCAAACACTATTAATCGTTGCATAAGTATTGGTAGACTCAACCCCCACCCTAACCCTCCCCCTGCTTGGGGTAGGGAACTTTCACTGCAAGAACATAGAAACATGGCTGAGATGAGTTACTACGATGCGGTCTGCCGCATGATTGAGCTAAATGTTGACCCAGACTATATGGAGGGGTGGATGGGCGGCTATCTACGCAACCCACGGCGTGAGGAGCATGAGATCACCCCAGAGTACTCTACGGGCTTTGAGGATGGCCTAGAACGCGATACACGCCACTTCTGCAGCTGGGTGATCCCGCTTAGTAGCTAATCCAAGTCGATCCCGACAATGCCACCAATCGACTTCTTCAGTGAAGCGATCACATCTGGGGCTTCGATCTCCATCATCTGATCAATGACCCACTTGTTATCTTGGTCATCTCCCATAATCGCACCCACACGCTCACCAAAATAGCGTAGAAAGTGGTAACTGGGGCCATCTTCTGCATAACTGAACTCGGCATATTCGGTTGAACGTTCATTGATCAAGCCCACTAAATCCGTGCGATCTGGGCCATCCTTACCCGCAAGATCATTGTAGTTATCCAGAATAATATCGAGAAAACGATAGGCCATTGCACCGATAAATTGCGCGCGGTCCTCGGGCTCCATCGCTTCATAAATCAACCGATCAGTCACCTGCATCAGAAAGATGAGCATCTCTGTCATCACCTCCATCCCCTGCACCTTAGAGGTAAAGTGGAAATTCTCATCCTGCAGCCCACGCACACTGGTGAGGGTAAATTTCCAGCAGTTATAGGCGAGTGATTCGGCGATCTGCTTCAGGTCTCGATCACTACTCTTATGCCATTTGTGTACAACTCTCATTGAACCGTACCCTTACTGCTTCTTTTTCTTCGTAGGAGGTATATAAGTAGGGTCATTTGGATTGAGGACAATGAGGCTCATACTGCCATCTTCCAGCTCCACATAATCGAGCGTCGCATCCTCTAGATACTCCCGAAGCTCTTCATTGATAAAAATCTTAACCCCATCAAAATCGAACTCTAGGTCTTTTTCACGCTCTTCATCAAAACCGATACCATAATCATAACCACCATCACCCGCCTCTTTGATGGCAACTCTGAGCCCCATTTCGGCCTCAATGGCCCCACTCTCAGCAGAGTGACGAATAAAATTGAGTGCATTTTCCGTTACTGTAATCATGATACTTCCTTGTCTCGTTTCTGTTTCGCCTGTCGAACTCGATCGACAAAGCTTTTAACCCAGGGATTCTGTCGGGTATTTCGCTGATGAACATACCCTGCCAGCAGATTTTTGTAAACTACTCCGTCATTTTTCCCATCAATGCCATAACCTCGATGGATGGTATGGGCATACTCTGTCTGCTCTGGTAACCCCTCCAGTGAGGAGTAATGGAACTCATGGGCTGGGATCTCATCCACACCGTTACGGCTGAAACGGGCATAACCACGCCCTTGGGGCCGTTTGTGCATCTGACACTCCCCCTCAATGACTCCGACCATCTCTGCAGCACAATCTCCCCACTTGATCTTACGAGAGAGATACATCAGGCCACCACACTCTGCATAGGAGGGAAGCCCCGCATCAATGGCTTCATGAATCGCCCTACGCATCTCCCCATTCTGCTCCAGCTCCACCATATGGGTCTCTGGAAAGCCGCCACCTATCAATAAACCATCCACCTCCGGTAGCTGTTTATCATGGATAGGGCTGAATGGAACCAACTCTGCCCCCTGCTGACGGAAGGCATCAAGGTCGGCTGTATAGTAGAAACCAAAGGCCTCATCTCGTGCAATGCCGATACGCACAGGGTCTGGATGAATCTCTAGAGGTGTAGACGATGTAGGCGCTTCATCCTCATCCAGCTCCTTAGAGAGTTCTAAAATACGCTCTAAATCGACTTGTGACTCGATGGCTCTACGGATCGACTCAATCTTATTGCGTGCCGCATCTGCCTCATTGCTGGGGACTAGCCCCAGATGGCGCTCTACAATCTCAAGATCAGGGTGACGACGGATGGTCCCCAACACTGGGAAATCGGTGTAGTGCTCGACTACCTGTTGCAGCTTCTGCTCATGACGACTATTTCCTGTCTGATTGAGGATCACTCCCGCAAACTCAATATCGGAGTCAAACTGCTGATACCCCTGTAACAGCGGTGCTATGCCTCGGGTAATGCCATTGGTATTGATCACCAATACCACCGGTAGCCCCAGCAGTTTGGTCATTGCCCCGTTACTGTCACTCCCATCCAGCGAAAGCCCATCATAGAGCCCCTTGTTTCCCTCGACCAGAAGCAGATCACTCCCTCGCCGCTCTTGCTGGTAGAGACCGAGAATCTCCTGCTGCTCCATGGTATAGAAGTCGAGGGTATGGCACGGTAGGCCCGCAGCCATTGAGAGCCACATGGGGTCAATGTAGTCCGGCCCCTTTTTAAAGGGGGAGACAGAAAGGCCCCGTGCAGCATATGCCGCACAGAGCCCTAGTGTTACCGTGGTTTTTCCAGAGGATTTATGTGCAGCGGAGAGATATAGCGCTTTCAAAACAGCGTCTCCAACTACCTACCTGAGTGCCTGACTTATTAGCAAGGCACTCCGTTATCACGTCTGTCTACATTTTCAAGATTCATGCTCTCTGGAACCAGACGCAGCACCTTGATAGCGAACAGGAACAGTGCGATAGCTAGTGCAACGCCTCCCAGTCCCAACAAGACTTCTGGCAGTGTTGGAGCATAACTACTGACAACTCCATCATTAAAGCTGCTACTCACCTCTTTACCAGGGAACAGCACCAGAGGGAAGGCCTGACCACCGATCACGATACCGTAGACCTGTGCGAATCCACCAATAATAACCAGTACCGCTGCAGTAATCAGCGCACGATAGTTGTGGCTAAATGCGCTGTGATAGATCAGTACCAGAGGAATGATCCCTCCCATCAACACTTGTACTCCCCAGAAGAGGAAGGTGAAGATGCCACCATCAACCAGAATAAAGCGCTCATAGTCGCCATGCTCTGCAGCATAGAGGTTGGTCAGATGGAACACTACGGTGAAGTAGAGTACTGCGGCTACAAACACACCAAACAGGTTCTTCAGACGAGTGATCAAATCAGCACTGATCGAGCGCTCAGAGTAGCGATAGGTACCAATCAGCAGAATCAGGAAGATCGCCTTACCAAAAGCAAAGGACATGATGATAAACATAGGAGCCATAATCGAAGCATCATAGCCTTGACGCGCCGAGAGGAAACCAAAGATGGAACCAGTACCTGTGGTCAGTGCAAGGCGCCAGAGGAACGCTGCGGTGCCTGCGGTACGGGTAAATTTATGCATCGCTGGGTCAAACATCGTCCAGAGATAGGTCAATACGATGACAAAGAAACCGGTGTAGAGGTAGATATTCCAAGCGAAGATCGATTTGAAGTTGTACTCGGTCATTGCAACAATCAGCCGATCTGCACGGCCCAGATCCAGCACCAGCACGGCCAATCCACCCGCCAACAAGGTCAATGCCAAAATCGCAGACATTCTTGCCAATGGTTTGTAGATCTTCTGGTTAAAAACCGAAGAGATAGAGGCCACATTAAGAGCACCGGATGCCGCAACAATCAAGAAGATCGCAAATACATGCGGCATACCCCAGACGATCTGGTTATTCATTCCACTGGCATGGTGTCCACTATGCTCCATAAACAGGAACGCTCCCGCTGCCATCAGGATAAAGAATCCCAAAACGGCCATCAATCCCCAATAACCGAGACTACGACCTTCTATTCCGCTATAGACCACTCTTTTCATTTTGCTCTTCCCTAATTAGGTTCGCTAAATAACTGTGCGTTAGATTCCGTTCTGCTTCCGCTTAGATACCGCTGTAGCGAATGCTAGGCTTTGTACCCAAATCAGCACGAATCTGTGTGGAGCTGACGCGTGCCAGCTTCCTAGAAATTTGACTGTTGGGATCATTCAGATCACCAAACATCATTGCACCCTTGTCACAGCGCTCAACACATGCAGGTTGATCACCACGGTCTACGCGGTGTACACACATTGTGCAAGATTCAACCGTACCTTTACCACGAGGTGCATGGCTCTTCTGATCGTGCAGTGACTCATGAATAAAGGAGCGGGCCTTATAGGGGCACGCCATCATGCAGTAACGGCAACCAATACAGATATGCTTGTCGACCAAGACAATACCATCCGCTCGCTTCATCGATGCGCCTGTTGGGCAGACATTGACACAAGGTGGCTCTTCACAGTGCTGACACATCATTGGCAACTGCGTAGTGTGCTTCGTCTCTTTGTCACGAACAGTTACGGTGCGAATCCACTGCGCCTTCTGGCGTGAGTCAGAAAGACCTTCATCGCTAGAGCCTGCGCCCCAGCCATTTTCCTGCTGACAGGCATCCACACAATCATTACAGCCTGTTTCACATTTATTAGTATCAACCAGCATACCCCAGCGCTTGGCACTGCTCGCACCCTCTGCAGCAGCGCCACTGTCGGCCTGTGCAATGGTCATCAGGGTAACCCCCGGTGCAATAATCGCCGTAGCGCCTGCGGCTTGACCAAGGAAGCGACGACGTGCTGCGTCGACTACCTGAGCCTCATGAGCCTGCTGCTCTGATCTATTCTCATCCTTGCTCATTTTCCAGCCCTCTTCACACGGCTAACATCCGGCTTGGTTGCATGGCACTCAAAACAGTCGAGACTGACTGCAGTGTAGGTGTGACAACCACTACAGAACTCCCCTTCGGCATCGACCGGAATAAAGGCACCTTGGTCATTTTTGTTGGCGTGACAATCGACACACCCCTTGATGCTACCCTCAACCGGACGAATCCCCTGACGCAGGGTACGATCACGGTCGTGCTTCAACAGCTCCATGTGGTTGCGTCGCATCCACGATGTCTCTTTCACACAAGCATCACCCGCATTAGCGCCAATCGCGCGCTCATGCTTGCCACCATGGTTGTCGCTCAATGCGGCAGAACCAAAGCCCATCAGTGCAGTGAAGACCACTGCCAGGATGCCAACTCGCTGTTTCAACTTTTTAGACAACACCATTTTCAGCCTCTGGTACTTGTTTTACTTGAATACAATCTTTCGGTAATCGGGTCGCTCACTCCATGAGCCACCCGATCTCCAGAAGATTACCTACTCGCCTAAGCCCATCTGAATGTAACCGGTTGGGCAAACATCAGCACAGACATGACAACCCACACACTTGCTGTAGTCCGTATCTACATAACGGCCCAGTGTGCTCTCATTCTTGCGAACCTTGATCACCGCATCCTGAGGGCAGAAGACCACACAGTTATCACACTCGAAACACATACCACAGCTCATGCAGCGACCTGCTTCCGCCTGTGCAGTCTCTTTATCGAGACCCTGCATACGCTCGTCAAAGTTCTGTAGTACTGCATTCGAATCCACCTCTACAAAAGAGCGGTGGTTACGTGGAGTGAACTCAAAATGGCCCAAGAATAGCTTGTCATGGGTAATGACCGATGCAAAAGAGCGATCTTCATAGTTGTGGATGGCAAACTTACTATCCGCAGTGCCGCGATGACCGTCCTCTTTCTCTTTACCCTCACCCTCTGCCTCAAACTGCTCTGGCTCAAGGCTCGCCTTCTTCAGCTGATCCATCAGCTGGAAGTGGTGTACGTCAACTTTTGGACGTGGCTTGATCTCTTTCTTATTGAGATAGGTATTAATGGACTCAACCGCAACAGAGGCCTGGCCAATTGCTGTAGTCAGCAGATGTGGACGGATGATATCACCCGCAACAAAGTGCCCCTCTTTACCTTTCACTTCATAGTTCTTGGTAGCATCGATCAGGCCACGACCATTGTCGAGATCCTCAAAGCCGGTAAAGTCACCTGTCTGACCAATTGCAGAGGCGATCAGCGTACACTCAATCACCTCTTCTGTACCTTCGATCACCTCGGCCTTACCTGTCTCATAGCTCAGCTGAGCCACCTTGAGACCAGTCGCACGACCATTCTCATCCAGCACCACCTCTACCGGAGTCAATGAGCCACGAATCTCAACACCTTCACGCAGTGCATCATCAATCTCGTGCTGTGCTGCATTCATATTTTCAACAGGCTGGCGAGAGATCAGTACTACTTCTGCACCCTCACGGGCAGCGGTCTCAGCCACATCATGGGCGGTATCACCCAGGATGACACGCTCTGGACGATCCTTATCACTGACATTAGAGATGTTACCGATACGACGAGCAACAGAAGCGACGTCGATTGAGGTATCACCACCACCCACCACTACAATTTTACCGGAGATATGCTTCAGTGAACCGGAGTTGAATGCGCTCAAGAAGGCTACACCACTCACGCAGTTCTCTGCATCACCACCAGGGATTGGCAGTGGACGACCCGACTGTGCGCCAATGGCCCAGAAGATCGCATCGTAATCTTTCTCTAGATCAGCTACGGTCACATCAGTACCAATGCGGGTGCTCAACTTCAGCTCAACGCCCATATCAGTGATACGTTTGATCTCACCTGCCAGCATCTCACGCGGAGTACGGTAGCCTGGGATACCGTAGACCATCATTCCACCCAAGGTATCATGATCATCAAATACGGTAGCGCCATGCCCCATCTTACGCAGTTGGAAGGCCGCAGCCAGTCCAGCAGGTCCACCACCTACAATCGCGATCTTCTTACCCGTATCAGCACCGGACTCAAAACCGAGGCCATTCTCCAGCGCATTATCACCGATAAACTGATCAATGGAGTTGATACCGACAAAGTCTTCTACTTCGTTACGGTTACAGCCATCCTGACAAGGGGCTGGGCAGACGCGTCCCATCGTAGAGGGGAATGGATTAGCCTGGGTGTAACACTCAAAGGCGTAATCTTCCATGGTCTTGCCTTCCGGCGGTGTATCTAGGCCACGAACGATATCCAACCAACCACGTACATCGTGTCCGGATGGGCAGCTCGCCTGACATGGCGGAGTCTGATGTACATAGGTTGGGCACTTGTGACTCCAGCTTGCCTGCCAGATCATCTCGTCATTATCATAAGTCTGTTCACCATCTTCACGAGGGTAATCCTCATAACGACGGTAGTTTAACTCTGTATTCATCTCATCACTTGGCGTGGCCATTATCAGATGCTCCTATCTAAATCGCTCAAATTAAAACTATTAATAAAACTAAAACTACAACTACGGATTTCCGTAGTTAATCGTTATTCTCAAATACTAGTGCGTCACCCACCAATTGGTGAACGCTGGTAATCATGTGCATGGGCATGTCATAGAACGGCAGTACCTTGGTGAACTGGCTCTTACAAATTGCACAGATCGCCGCCAATGTATCAACACCCTCGTCATCAAACACCTTCTTCAAGGCGTTCATACGCGGCAAGGCTCCCTTCACACGCAACTCCATCAGGTCGTCTGTTAGCAGACCACCACCACCACCGCAGCAGAAGGTCTCTTCAAACATGGTAGAGCTGTCCATCTCTACATAGTTATTCACTACGGCCTTAATCACTTCACGCGGTAGGATAAACTGACCACGCTCGATACCACCCATACCGGTACCACGCGCCACATTACAGGAGTCGTGGAAGGTTACGGTGCGGTGATCATTGGCAGACTTGTCGATCTTCAGCGCATTGCGCTGCAACAGGTCATAGGTAAATTCGATAATATGTTGCGGCGCTGGATAGCGTGGATCCAGCTGCTTCTGTAGCATCTGCGCATACTTATCATCCGCTGCAGCACCGTGACCGGTTCCAGCCAAGGTATTCCAGAAGCTGTAAGCCACACGCCATGCATGACCACACTCACCGACGATAACGCGTTTCACACCCAGCTCCAAAGCAGCGGTACGAATACGCTCAGCCACCTTCTTCATGGTTGGGTAGTTACCGATGAACATGCCGAAGTTGGCACCCTCAGAGGCGTAATCACTCATGGTCCAGCTGATGCCTGCTTGGTGGAACACCTTGGCATACCCCATCAGCCCATCAATATGCGGTTCTGCGAAGAAATCTGCGGAAGGGGTGATCAACAATACGTCGGCACCCTTCTCATTCAGTGGCATGCGCACTGGCAGACCGGTCTCCTCTTCCAGATCCTCTTCACAATCCTCTAGTGTAGCGGCCAATGCAGGGCCAGGCAGCCCAAGATTGTTACCGATCTTCAATACCTTGGTAAGAATCTCATTATCATATTTCTGACCATAACCGACAGCGTCGAGAATATCGCGCGCGGCCATGGTGATCTCTGCAGTATCGATGCCGTAGGGGCAGAATACGGAGCAGCGACGACACTCAGAGCACTGGTGGAAGTAGCTGTGCCACTCATCCAAGGTCTCACGGGTTAGATCTTTTGCGCCCACCAAGTTGGGGAAATACTTACCGGCAAAGGTGAAGTAACGACGGTAGACACTGCGCAGTAGCTCTTGTCGAGCAACCGGCATATTTTTCGGATCTGCGGTACCAATAAAGTAGTGGCACTTATCGGTACAGGAGCCAC
The DNA here is from genome assembly GCA_018648825.1 of Gammaproteobacteria bacterium. GTDB lineage: Bacteria > Pseudomonadota > Gammaproteobacteria > Thiopontia. The sequence goes on along the minus strand of JABGQL010000103.1, from coordinate 22,512 downwards.
AATGCACGCAGATATCGAGAAAGAGGCTGAAGCTACGTGAAGTCTTGCTCAGATCCTCCATCTTGGCGATAGCCTGATCGTGCCAGTCTTCGACCAACTCACCCGGGAAGTTCAGTGGCTCCTGATGGGCAGGCTTAGCCACGAAGGGGGAAGAGTGGGCCATCGCCCCCTCTTGCAGTACCGGAATCTGCAGATATTCGCTCAGTGCAGGGGTATCAAAATCTACTTTCTTGGCCACGTCTTATTTCTCCATCTCAGCAGCCCAGGGGGCGATGTGACGCTTCTCACGTGAATCATCAATCTGGTTACGTGTTGGGCTGAAGAAGATGCCTGGGGCATGCATCAGCTTACTGATCGGGAAGATCACCATCAGTATAATCACCAGTGAGAGGTGGGCAATCAGCACAGGATCCGCAGGCAGAGGCTTCCAATCAAACACCATCAGGCCAATCATGAAATGCTTCAGTGCAACAATATCAGTATGGGCAACCATGGTCATCATCATTCCGCTGATACCGATACCGAGCAGCAGTATCAACATCAAGTGGTCAGAAGGGGTGCTGATGTAGCGGATTCGCTCGACCAGGAAACGACGTCCCCAGAGCCCTGCCAATCCAGCAATCATTGCAAAACCACCATATTTACCGAAAGGTTGCACCACCTCAGTGAGGAACCATGGGCTCTCTTGGAAGTAGCGACCGTGACGTAGCAGCACCAGAAACAGTGCCATATGGAACATCCAGCCAAAGATCCAGATCCACTTATTGGAACGGAACAGGCTCTCAAATAGTACGACCTCGCGGCCCATACGGTAGACCATCCCACCCTGTGTGCGAGGTGCAGGCATGGTTGGGATCTTAAGCGGAGCCGGTGTGCGCCAATAGGCAGCAATTCGATTGGCAACACCCACCACCAGAATGGCGGTCGCTGCGTAAAATAGTATGGCAAATAGTCCAGTTAACATATGCCGTTCGCCTCCGCGGTCATCTCAGATCAGTCCGTTGCAGTATCCGCTATCCCTTTGGAGTATACGTACAGCATACTTTGGGTATAGCCAATACCAGAAATTCTTGGTTTAGAGTCTGGGGGGTGCGTACACCCCCCAGATTCAAAGTCTAATTCCCAGCCTATACAACAGCTGGGACGTTACACTTAGATACAGCCAGTTGGCTTAGGCAGGCCACCAATCTTACAAGCCTGCTTTGCTGGGCCATATGGGAACAACTCGTACAAGTACTTGCTGTTGCCCTTATCCTTACCCAACTTCTTGCCGATCGCCTTAGTCAGTACACGTACTGCTGGAGCGATCTGATACTCGTCATAATACTCACGCAGGAAGTCGATCACTTCCCAATGAGAATCAGTCAGCTCAACCTCTTCGGTCTCAGCCAAGGCTGAAGCGATGTCTCTGTTCCAGTCGTTGATATCACTGAGGTAACCCTCTTCGTCAACTTCTACTGCACTACCATTTACGTCCATACTTGGCATAACATTTCTCCTAATCAGAAAAAATTAAAATTTAAAAAAATTCAAAACGCGTTATTAAAACCCAGGTCTACTTAAACCCAAGATTGAACGCTTTCATTATCCGCAACCAGATCCACAAAACCCGCATAGTCCACCAGCTCTACACCCTCTGCCAAATTGGCATCGATGCCACGCGCTGAGACATCACTCTGTAGGGCAATAACCTTAGCCTTAGAGAGGTGGTCGGCGACGTTGCTGCCTTTCAGTGCTGCAAAGACGCCATCTTCAATCAGCAACACCGTGCTGCTCTCAGCGGCGTGAGCCATGCAAGAGATGAAAGAGTCGTTCTGGAAAGGTGACTTATTTACAATATGTAGCATGTTTAATCTCCTGTATCCTAGAAACTGAGAACGACATCGCTGTCTTCCATGAGATCACGGATCTCATCGGCAGAGACCAGACTGATAGAGGACTTCTCAGCCCAGTCATCATCCTCATCCTCGTAGGTCAGATCCATCAGATCATCCAAGGTCAGCCCACGCGCTTCCAGAGACTCTTTCTCAACATAGATCTTATTGACATCGTAGTCGCCCAATGCGTTGTAGGTTGGCGAGAAATTCTTCAGACCGGAACCTTCAGTATTTTGATCTTTCTTGATCTGGAATACACCATCATCCATAAAGATCAAACGTACGTCCTGATCAAAGGCTGCACCAATCAGAACCACTTCCAGTGACTCCAGTGCGTAGACCGTACCGTACGGTGCCTTACGATTGACGTAGACAAACTTTTTAATCTCAGACATTTTCTTCTCCTAAAAAATTTTCTAGTTAATCGCCAAAGACAACCAAGCGATCCGCCTGAATGCCCGCCTCAATCAGCTGTCCCAGACCGGAGATACGGAAGCCATCCATAATATTGGTAGCATCCTTACCGTTCCGCTCTGCCTCGCCGTCATCCACGATTCCGCGACGCTGCGCAGCAGCCACACAGATCACCAGATCAAGCTCATGCTCTTTCGCCAGATCACTCCAACGCTGCTGAACATTACGATCATCCTGTGGTGGACTCGCTAGACGAGTGCCGTTATTGACACCATCATGGTAGAAGAAGACACGAAAGATCTCATGCCCCTTCTCCAGTGCGGCCTTTACAAAGTTGTAAGCACTATCCGCAGACTGATGCTGATAAGGGCCTTCATTTACCTGAATTGAAAATTTCATCTCGACACTCCTTAGAAGCGGATATGAGCAGAGTTGTTCAGGCTTGCACGGGAACCGCGCCAAGTATCGATGTGATACTTAGTGAATGGCAGACCAGTCTTCTCAAAGAATGTAGGCCAGCCGATACGCTCAGCCCACTCACCCATACGCTCCCAATCCTTCGCATCTTCTTTATAAACCTTGAGGATCTTCAGTACGACTTCAGAAACTTCAGGCCAGCGAGGTGGGTTATTAGGGATACCAGCAGCAACCAGCTTATGGAAGCTAGGCTTGCTACGTGCATTAGAGTGCTTACCACCAACCCAGATCGCCAGCTTAGAGTGTTCAGGATCATTGATCAGCATTGGAGGACAAGGTGGGAAACAGGCGCCACAACAGACACATTTCTTCTCATCAATCTCCAGTGAAGGCTTACCGTTCACAATCGCAGGACGAATCGCAGCAACTGGGCAACGTGCAACTACTGTTGGGCGCTCACAGACACCAGAAACCAGATCATGGTTGATCTTAGGTGGCTTAGTGTGCTGAATATTAATTGCGATATCACCCTGACCACCACAGTTAATCTGGCAGCAAGAGGAGGTGATCTTCACACGGTTAGGCATCTCTTCACGGATAAACTCTTCGTGCAGCTCATCCATCAGTGCTTTTACTGCACCCGATGCATCGGTACCAGGAATATCACAGTGCATCCAACCCTGTGTATGGGAGATGTTAGTGACCGAAGGACCGGTACCACCGACAGGGAAACCCTCTTCGGTTAGGCGCTCAATCAGTGGAGCCACGCGGCTCTCATCTTTACACAGATACTCTACATTGTTACGTGTAGTGAAGCGCAGGAAGCCATCACTGAACTCGTCAGCAATATCAGCCAGCAAACGGATAGTGTAGAGGTCAAGCTGACGCTGCGTACCGCAACGAACACTCCAGATCTCATCACCAGACTTGGCAACGTGGTGCAGTACACCCGGACGAGGACGGTCATGGAACTTCCATTTTCCGTAGTTGTCCTTCATGGTTGGGTGCATAAATGGGAACGCGTCGGGTACTCCGCTCTCCTCAGGCATACGTGGTGCTTCTGCCATAACTATTCTCCAATGACTCTAATTTGTTTGAATTTAATTGCTTAAGTGAATAAAGACCGCTTACGCGCTCTTACGCTCTTCCCATTTAGCAACTTCATCTTCCCATCCGTCCATACGGACATAAGAGGACTGACGTGGCTCACTGATCATCTGAGGATCCACTTCCAGATCCATCCCTTCCAGATAAGCAGGCAGACCGATACGCTCGATCATCTCACCAGAACGCTCATGCTCCAGCGCATTCTCAGCAAAGAAGTCTACGTGGTCGCCACAGATCTCAAGGAAACGTTCCTTATCATCTTCGTCTTCCAGCTTCATGAATGGAACAATAACGGTACCGAACATATCGCCAACCTTCAGCGTACGCTTACCACCCATAAGGATGCTCAGCCCTTTATCATCACCCTGTGCAAGGATCGCATCGCCATCCTTACCTACATACTGCTGGCTTACTGAAGAGACCACATTGATGCAATGCATACAGCGAACACACTGCTTATTATCAATTGTCAAAGTACTGTCTTCAGCAACATCCATGCACTGGCCTGGGCAGCGGCTAGTGATGTTATCCACCACATGCTTCATACCCTTATCCGCTACAAATGCCTTCCAGCCGTCTTGGTTGATCTTGATCTCATCGCGCCAAGTACCGATTACCGCCATATCTGCACGCTGAATCGCATTAGTGCAGTCGTTAGGGCAACCAGAGAACTTCCACTTCATCTTGTATGGCAGCGCTGGACGGTGCAGATCATCAAGGAACTCATTGATGGTGGCACGCATCAGGTCACCCTCATCGTAGCAAGACTGCTCACAACGGGCCGCACCCACACAAGAGACGGAGGTACGAACCGCAGGACCGGCTCCACCCATATCAAAACCCATCTCGTTAAACTTATCGAAAGCAACCTGTACACCGGTTGTGTCAGTACCCTGGAACATGATATCGCCAGACTGTCCGTGCATCGCAACAAGACCTGTACCTGTCGCCTCCCAAACGTCACACATATCTCTCAGCAGTTTGGAGTTATAGTGGTTACCCCAAGCTGGCATGATGCGAATAGTATGGAACTCCAGCGCCGCTGGATACATGGTCTCGCCCTTGTCATCCTTCAGCTCAGAGAAACGGGGGATAACACCACCACCGTAACCAATTACACCGACGGTGCCGCCCTTCCAGTAACCGCGACGGTTAATGAAAGACTGCTCCAGTGTTCCGATAACGCCACGCATCATCGGAGTATGGGCCGCATCACTCGCTGCAAGGCGCTTTAGGCCTGACACATAACTCGGCCAAGGACCTGTTTCCAGCTCATCCAAATTTGGGGTTGCGATATCCAGCTCAGGGCTGACTGCGTTTAGCTTGGTTTTCTCTGACATCTGTAAGGTGCTCCTTAACGTTTAACCAGTCATTCTCATTTTTCAGTGGTTCTTTTCTGGACCTTCAAGACCCCCCGAAGGGATTCACCAGAAAAGAGATATTCTTTCTCAATTCAGAACTCATAACTTTCGCACCAATCAAACTTAGCGCATACATCAGGTTCTTCTTAAATTGAGGATCGAAGTATGTCAGAGCAGCTGAGGGGGTTCAATGCCCTTATTGCAGTCAATAGGGATACCCCATCTATCCCCAATGGGATATAAAACAGCCCGTTTATAATAAAATCATTAAATTACAATATACCCCCTCCGAATAGGTGCTTTAATTACCCCTTGTCTTCGGCGCAAATACCCTTAATCTATACTAAACAAGTCGGTTATTTCCCCACACATTTTTTCTACACATTTTTGAGAGAGGCCTTGAGAACTCCATGCTAAATTTAAGCGAAGTGTTGATGGAAAAGCAGCACGAGATGGAAACCTTTGAAGATCTGGAACGCGCCGTACATGATATGGCACGCGCTAGACGTAAACGTTTTTTCCGCATTGATGTGCGCCCCCCTTTTACAGATACCCCAGATAACTGGGAAGATCGGCTTGAAGCCGCCTTCTCTTAGAATAGATAGAACAGAGCCTACACTCAGGAGATCACCATGACCGCAACAGCACCACTGGACCTACTCGCCGACGAGGGTGAGAGCGCAGAATCTAAAGAGTCTCGCATGGCCGATCTGGAGCTACGCCTGCAAGGGCTTGCTGCATCCGATGAGCGCGCTGAACTACTACTCGATTACGGCACCCTGCTACTCGACTTCCAGCGCAAAGAGGATGCCTGGGATGCCGCTTGGGAGGCCTTTGAACACTTCAAAACTGTCGAGAACTGGGAGCTGGCGGTCACATCTACCGATATCCTGGTTACAGCCGATCAAAAGGATTCACTCATTGCACTGGCTCACGGCATCTGGCTGGGAATCACCTACCCTATCAACCCAGAGACCACCGTCGCCATCCTCCAACATATGGTAGAAGAGTCCCCTGTAGGCTCTGATACTGCTGCAGTGGCGGCCGTCAGCGCCCACTTCATTGCCGACAAGCGCGGCGCTGAGGGACAAGCTGGTGAGAACATCCGCTTCTTTACCAGCCAACGGCTGGCCGAAGTCGCAGCTCAGCATCGCAATATCAAAAACCAAGAGGAGTTTGATATCTGGATGCTCGGCAATGAGTTTGATAACCCCGACTCGTTCCTCCCCAAACTCTCTGCCGCAGTAGATGCGCTCGCAGGGGAAAACTGGTGGATTGATCGTGATGCACTACGCGCTAAGCTGCCGGGTTAGAAAGGTAAGCTAACCACTATGTCATTCTGGGAAGAGGATGCTAGAGAGCAGACCATCGTCATATCAGATGAGGTGGTCGACCTCAGCTTCCGTATTCAGTGCAAAGCGCTATCAGCCGACCACGGCTGGGCATTGAGCCGCGCAGTGCTGGCTCACCTTCCTTGGCTCCAAGAGGAACCCTATGCGGCACTACACCAGATTCTAGTGGCCACATCCGGTAATGGCTGGCTCTCACCGGAGAACAACTCCGAGCGTGGTGAGGCCCTACTCTACCCCTCTCGCAGAACCCGCTTGACGTTGCGCCTGCCCAAATCCCGTGTTGACGAAGCCATCAACACCCTGAATGGCACTACGCTAGAGATAGAGCCAGCCAGCATAACCCTGAGCCACCCAGACACACAGTTGCTAAGCAAGCTCACAACCCTCTATACTCGCTTTGCCATCTTTGAGGCCGATGAGAGTGAAGAGCAGTTTCTCAAGCGAATTCGCCAGCAGCTGGCCGCGCGAGATATCTACCCTCGGAAGATGGTATGTGGACGCAAAAACCTACTCCAAGCTGGCCATCAAACCATCACCACACAGAGCCTGATGATGGCTGACCTTACCCCCTCAGAGGCGCTACAATTGCAACAAAAAGGGTTGGATCAAGGGAAAGATTTTGGATGCGGGTTGTTTTTACCCCACAAAACAGTGGAGAATCAGCTTCAGGAACAGGAGTAACCACTCCTCAATTTTTTAGTAGTTACCGTTTTAATGGTAGATTTTTATAGTATGTACAACAAGGAGAACTGAAACATGAGTTATGAAGTCAACGGACAGACCATCGAGACCAATCCCAACGGTTACCTTGAGAACCAGGATGACTGGAACGAAGAGGTAGGCAAGGTAATCGCAGAAGCTGAAGGTGTTGAGATGAGCGACAAGCACTGGGACCTGGTTAACCACCTACGTGATGAGTTCTTTAACAATGGTGGCAGCCAGCCTAACGACCGCAACCTGGTTAAGGCGATGTCTGCAGCTTGGGGCGAGAAGATCAACTCCAAAGATCTCTACACTCTGTTCCCTAAGCAGCCCTCTAAGCAAGCGGGTAAGATTGCTGGACTGCCAGAGTCACGCCGTAAAGGTGGGTACTGATCACTACCCGTTGAAAGCTACACGCTGCCAACGAAAAGCTACAGACCTTGTGTCTGTGGCTTTTTTACTTTTGAGTGGCAACGAATAACTCAGGATCTCTATGCCCGCCCCCTCTACCACAACCCTGATTGAAACCCTGCGCAGCCGCTTCCCCGATGGAGCCGTGGTGCCTGAGCTCGACCAGCTGGAGCAGCGCCTGCTACAGAACGAGCAGGAGACAGAGCTACAGATTCGCGCCAAGACCCGTCATCTGGCGCAACAGGCCGCGTCACTACGCATCCTCTACGATGTCGTTGCCAGCCTCAACAGCTCAGAAAATGTACGTGAGCTGCTGCTGCGCTTCCTCTCTTTTTTGAAAGAGATGGTGGGTGCCAATGCCGCTACGGTTCGTCTACTGACCCGCGACAACCAGATGAAACTACTCTCCAGCATCGGTATTGAGGAGAAGCAGGAGCAGCTCAAGGGGGTCATCCCCGTCAACAACACACTCTGCGGGCAGGCGCTCTCTGGTAAACAAATCCTTCACCAAGAGAACGTCTGCGGCTGCCCTAATGAACAAGGGGTAGAGCTATCCTGTACCGATAGCGGAGTAATTATTGTCCCCCTACAGCATCAGGAGAAGACGCTCGGTGTCTACACCCTGTTTGTCTCTCCAGAGCGGCAAGAGATCAGCCAGGAAATGGACAAACTGCTACTCAATATCGGCCAAAACCTAGGGATGGCGATTGAAAAGTTTCGGCTGGAGCAGGAGGCACACAAGAGCAAACTGGATCAAGAGCGCGCCCATATCGCCCATGAGCTGCATGACTCACTGGCACAGACCCTTGCCAGCCTGAAAATCCGCACCCAGATTATGGAAGAGAACCAGAAACGCGCTGATAAACACGCGGCACAGGAGAGCCACCACCACTACGAGATTCTCCATCTACAACAGGGGCTCTACCGTGCCAACCGCGAGCTGCGCAGCCTGATCGCCAACTTCCGTGCCCCCATCCATCAACAGGGGTTGATTGAGTCGATCACCACCATCAGTGACACCTTCCGCAAAGAGACCGGTATCAACACCTATTTCCAACATCAATGCGACACCATCCAGCTCCCCCCAGAGACCGAGGGACACCTGCTGCGAGTCATTCAAGAGTCATTGGTCAATATCCGCAAACACAGTCAAGCACAGAACGTACGCATCCTCACCAACTGCCTAGAGAATCAACGATTCTGGGTTTTGATTGAAGATGACGGCATCGGTTTTGATACCGAACAGAACATACTCCCGATTGAGGGCGAACACATCGGCCTCTCTGCGATGCAGCAACGAATGGAGGCGATCGGTGGTACACTGGAGATCGAAAGTGAACCCGGTGAAGGGACCCGTATCTCCATCACGGGTGCCGTCAAAGAGCAAAACGAAGAAGATATTTTCGCACTCCTATGAAAGTCCTGCTAATCGACGACCACACCCTGTTTCGTACCGGAATCGGTGCTCTGCTACAGGGGCATGATATTCAGATCGCCGCCGCAGTTGGCACAGGGGAAGAGGGTATTCGCCTCGCCACAGAGCTGGAACCCGATATCGTACTACTCGACCTGCGCATGCCAGAGATGGATGGACTGCAAGTGCTGGCCGCACTCAAGAAGAGAACCCCCACCCTTCCCGTCGTCATGCTCACCACCAGCGAAGAGGAGCAGGACCTACTGGCTGCACTGCGGGGGGGCGCTCAGGGTTATCTACTCAAGGATATGGAGACCGAAGAGCTGATCAGTTCACTAGAGCGGGCTCTCAAGGGCGAGGTGGTGGTTGCCCCCTCCATGACCCCACTGCTGGCACGTGTAGCTCAGGGGGAGATCCTCAAGACCCACCAGCGCGATGATCTTCAGGCGCTACTCACCCCACGCGAGTATCAGATTCTCTCTCACCTTGCCGAGGGGCAGAGCAATAAGGTGATTGGACGTGAACTGGATATCTCCGATGGCACCGTAAAATTACATGTGAAATCTATTTTGAAAAAGTTAGACGTTCACTCTCGCGTAGAGGCTGCTGTAATCGCAGTAGAGCGCGGCATCACCAAACAAGATAGATAAAAGGAAAACCCGATGAAACTGTTCACCGAACTGGTCAAGGAGCTGACCCCACAGATCACCGAGATCTTCCCTTGGGATTTTACTGAGAAACTGGAGGAGGAGAACAACATCCTCATCCTCGACATACGCGAACCCTATGAGTACGCCAAGATGCATATCCGCAACTCCGTTAATGTCCCTCGTGGCATTCTCGAGACCGCCTGTGAATGGAACTATGAAGAGACGGTACCCGAGCTGGTGCAGGCGCGAGAGCGTGAGGTGGTGGTGGTCTGCCGTTCAGGAAACCGCAGCATCTTTGCCGCCCACACCATGCAGTTGATGGGGTATAAAAACGTCAGTTCACTACGTACGGGGCTACGAGGCTGGAATGACTACGAGCAGGAGATGATCTGCGGCGACTGCTGTGAAGAGGGTAAACCGATGGATATTGATGAGGCGGATGAGTACTTCAGTGCCGGACCTACAGCAGAGCAGATGAAGCCACACGCCTCATAAGCCACGCCGCCGTATCATCCACAGCGCCGACAAGAAGAACAGGATGGGCACAATAAATACCGTAACCACTGGGTTAAATTGATAGATCTCCCCCGTATTCATCAGCACCTTGTTGATTAGGTAAAAACCAACACCGATAAAGACACCAGTCACTATCCGTCGTCCCGCTGATAGCGAACGCCCCTCACTTACCGAAAACGGTAACGCCATCACCATCATCACCACCAGACCAAACGGAGCAGCAATACGGGACCAGAAGGTGTGCCAATAACGGTTCGAGTCCAATCCACTCTTCTCCAAAAAACGGCTGTACTGCAGCAGATCTCCGGTAGAGAGGTCCTCTGGATCGCGTGAGGCAAGGCGCACAAAGTCCCGTGAGATGGTCGACTGGTGATCCAACTGCTGATGCTGTTCAGCAGTCACCTGCTGCCGCCCAATACGGCTCACCCGAATCTGCTCCATATTCCACACCCCATCCTTATGGGTGGCTCGATCAGCAAAGCTAACCTCGGACAACTCCCCATGCTGCAGAATCTTCATCCACTGCACCCCAGCTACAGAGCCATCACTCTCTACATGCTCCATACGCACAAAATGGTCGCCATCACGCAGCCAGAATGCATCACTGTACTCTACAAGGGACTGATGCAGCGCCGTGGTCTTCACCACCTTAGCGCCACGTTCGGCCAGCGGCACCGCCCACTCCATATTGACCACCGCAACCACAATCAACAGCAGCCCCACCTTACGCAGCTGCCACAACAGCCCCAGCATTGAGGCCCCAGTCGCTCGCATAATAGTCAACTCATTCGTGGCGGCCAGCCCACCAAAGGAGAACAGCCCACCAATCAAGATCGATACCGGGAACATCTCATGCACAATCTTCGGCATCTTCAACATCACATAGAGTACCGCTGTCTCTGCAGTGAAATCATGGGTACCGATATGGTCCATCTCTCCCGCAAAGGTGACAAAGTAGGCGATAGCGACCAGGCTCGCCAACGTCATTCCAACGCCCCAGAGCAGTTCACGCCCCAGATAGTGTCCCAGAATATTCATTCGCGCCGCCTCCGACTCAACAGCACAACCCCTTCACGCCAGTAGAGCAGAAAGGCCAGCAGCAGAATCACCCCATAGATCCAACTCATCCCCAACCAGCTGGCAATCTGCCCTCGCTCAATCCAGCCGTAGGCAATATTGAAGAGGTTACTGAACAGTAGATAGAGCAGTACCCCCGGTATCATCCCCGCATACTTTCCCCCGCGTGGAGAGGTGCTGCTCAGCGGTACTGCCAGCAGCACCAGCAACACCGTCATGATCGGTAACGACAGGCGCCACTGCAGTTCAGCCTGGTACTGCAGTCGATCTGAATCCCACAGGTCGCGCAGTGGGATCGCCCGCCCCTTCGGCTCACCACTGCTGGTTTTGGAGAGGTTCATCAGGAAGCCATACTCCTTGAAGTTGACGATCTCCATATCGGCATCACCGGGGCGGCCACTGTACTGTCGTCCATTCTGCATCACCAACCACTTACCATCCCCACTCTTGTCCGGGAACATCTCTCCACTCTTGGCCGTGATTAGACGAAAACGGTCTGGTGGCAGCGCCTCATAGAAGAAGACCCCTTGTAGCTCACGCTGATCGACCGAGATCTCTTCGGCATAGAAGATACGTTCATTAGGACCGGAGATCGGTTTAAAGCGCCCCGCCGTTAACCCCACCAGATTGGCGTTGGCGTTGATCTCATCATGGATACGGTTAATCTCGGTCTGAGCCCACGGAGTCACAAACAGCACCAATAACAGCACCAGTACAGCCACCACCGCCGAAAACCAACGCACCCCACGCGCCGCCTCAAAAATATCGATCCCTCCCGCCCGAAAGGCGGTCACTTCACTGGTTTGATAGAGACGACCAAATGCCAATAGCACCGCAAAAAACAGGGTCATCGGCACCACCATACCTAAATAGGCGGGCACCTTCAGCCAGATCAGCGACCAAAGAAACTCAACCGGAATCTGTCCTGCAGCCGCCTGCGCCATGATCTTGCTCACCCGCAGCGTCATTAATAGCACCAGCAGAATCGGGGTCGCCACCAACCACGACCACATCACCTGCAGCACAAGATAGCGCTCCAAGGTGGTGAATGCCCTGTTCTTCCTTTTTTTCTCTGGTACCTGACTCTCCATTGGCTAATAATATCCGTTTTACTTTTTATACATAAGCGGAGTTTTTAATTTATGGACTTTTCTGTCATCGGTAGCGCACTGGAACGAACCAAAACAGACTGCATCATCTGCCCGATTGTTGAGGGTGAACCACTTGCAGAGGCAGTTGCTTCGCTTAATCAGATCACAGAAAACCAGATCCAACAGCTTATTGATCGTGGCGACCTTCAAGGCAAGGCGGGTGAGATCCAGTGGCTCCACAACCCTACCGGCATTCAGGCACAACGCCTTCTACTGCTGGGGCTTGGCAAAACCACCACCCCCAATGATCGTGATCTAAAAAAGGCGATCACTGCGGCCACTCAAGCCCTACAAAACAGCGGTTGCCGCAGCGCACTCCTGCCTGTTACAACCGAAACGGATTCACTACACCGCGTCAGCCGTTTGATGGTGGAGACAATCGAATCCACCAGCTACAGCTACCACCTCCCTCATAGCAAAAAGAAGAAGGCCGAACGCCCAGAGCTGAAGAAGATCAGCTTCGCTACCGGCAACCGTAAGCAAAGCAACCTCATCAAACAGGCGATCACTGAAGGCAAGGCGATTGCCGATGGGGTCTCACTAGCACGCACGCTGGGAGACCTCCCCGCCAATATCTGCACCCCGGACTATCTAGCCCGCGAAACCCGCAAGATTGGCCGTAACCAGAAGAACATCGCCATCAAGGTACTCAACGAGAAAGAGATGGAGAAGCTGGGAATGGGTGCACTGCTCTCCGTCTCTCACGGTAGCGAGCAGCCCGCCAAATTGATTATTGCCGAGTATAAAGGTGCCGCAAAGAGTCAGGCGCCTACCGTACTGGTCGGCAAAGGGGTCACCTTTGACTCTGGCGGTATCTCACTCAAACCGGGTGCACGTATGGATGAGATGCGTTTCGACATGTGTGGTGCCGCCTCAGTGATCGGCACCCTACAGGCGGTACGTGACCTGCAACTCCCCATTAATCTGGTTGCCATTGTACCCGCCACCGAGAACCTCCCCAGTGGGAAGGCCACCAAACCGGGCGATGTGGTTACCAGCCTCTCGGGTCAAACCATTGAGATCCTCAACACCGATGCAGAGGGACGACTGATTCTCTGTGATGCCCTCACCTACGCCGAGCGCTTCAAACCAGAGGAGATTATCGATATCGCCACCCTCACTGGCGCTTGTGTAGTGGCACTGGGTAAACATGCCGCTGGGCTACTGAGTAATGATGATCAGCTCGCCAACAGCCTGCTAGAGGCGGGTGAGCAGAGCAGTGACCGCTGCTGGAGACTACCACTATGGGACGAGTACCAGCCTCAGCTCGACTCCAATTTTGCCGACATGGGCAACATTGGCGGCCCCGAGGCAGGCACCATCACCGCCGCCTGTTTCCTCTCTCGTTTTGCAGAAAAGCAGAGATGGGCGCATCTGGATATCGCCGGTGCGGCATGGAATCAAGGCAAAGAGAAAGGGGCCACTGGTCGCCCCGTCTCGCTGCTGGTGCAACACCTGATTAACAAATGCTAGAAGTGCTAGACGCAATTTTTGTGATGTTTGTAATGTTTGTGACTGCTCTATGACCCGCATCGACTTCTACGTTACCGATGAAGCGCAAGCCGATAGTGCGATGCGGGTTGCCTGCCGCATTGCAGAGAAGGCGTACCGTCAGAAACTGGCGACACATATCCACACCAGCACCTCAGAACAGGCCGAAACCGTAGACCAGCTGCTCTGGAGTTTCCGCAGTGAAAGCTTTATTCCACATGAGTTGAGTGATGGGAAATCGAGCCCAGTACCCAGCGGAGTTGCATACCCACCGATCACCATCGGCAGTCAAGAACCACAGCACCATCCGATTGAGGTGGTAATCAATCTGGCGGATGCCGTTCCTCTCTTCTTCAGTCGCCACAACCGACTGGCCGAGATCATTGATGGTAACGGCAAAGCTGCTGGGCGAGAGCGCTATAAATTTTACAAAGACCGGGGCTATGAGCTCTCTACCCACAAACTCTAGCTGGTAGAATAACCCCCCCTTTTTTAACCCCTACATCTGAAAGCACACCACATGGAAAAGCGATACGACCCCCACGCCATTGAGCAACACTGGTACGAAACCTGGGAAAAGCAGGGCCACTTTGCCCCCAGCGGCGAAGGCGAGCCTTACTGCATCATGATCCCGCCTCCCAATGTGACCGGCACCCTGCATATGGGCCACGCCTTTCAGGACACCTTAATGGACACCCTCACCCGCTACCACCGGATGAAGGGGCACAACACTCTGTGGCAGCCAGGTACCGACCATGCCGGAATCGCCACGCAGATGGTAGTAGAACGCCAACTGAATGCAGAGGGGAAGACACGCCACGACTTAGGGCGTGATAAATTTATCGACAAAGTATGGGAGTGGAAAGAGCACTCCGGCGGCACCATCACCCGTCAGCTTCGCCGCATGGGCTCTTCACTGGACTGGAAGCGTGAGCGCTTCACCATGGATGAGGGGTTATCTGATTCCGTGCATGAGGTATTTGTACGCCTCTATGATGAGGGGCTGATCTATCGTGGCAAGCGGCTGGTCAACTGGGACCCTGTCTTGCACACCGCCGTCTCTGATCTTGAGGTCGTCTCGGAAGAGGAGAACGGTCACATGTGGTACATCCACTATCCGATTGCCGACGACAAGGGCGTGGCAACCGAGGCATACCTCACCGTCGCCACCACCCGTCCCGAGACCCTACTGGGTGATAGCGCCGTTGCCATCCACCCGGAACACCCTACACTGGCAAAACTAATTGGGAAACGAGTGGTACTGCCTCTCTGTGAGCGCACCATCCCTATTGTTGGCGATGAACACGCTGACCCCGAGAAGGGCACGGGTTGCGTCAAGATCACCCCAGCCCACGACTTTAACGATAACGAGGTCGGCAAACGCCACGACCTGCCACTGATCAATGTCTTCACCATCGATGCAAAAATCAATGAAGAGATGCCGGAGAAGTACCGTGGCATGGATCGCTACGATGCCCGTAAGGCGATTGTTGCTGACCTAGACGCACTGGGCTTGCTGGACAAGGTTGAGCCGCACAAGCTCATGGTGCCACGTGGCGACCGCTCTCACACCGTGATTGAGCCGTTTCTCACCGACCAGTGGTATGTGAAGACTGCTCCACTGGCCGAGCCTGCGATTGATGCCGTCAAAAGCGGCAAGATCAAATTTGTACCACAGAACTGGGAGAAGACCTATTTCGAGTGGATGAACAACATTGAGGATTGGTGCATCAGTCGCCAGATCTGGTGGGGCCACCGCATTCCCGCTTGGTACGATGAGGCGGGCAACATCTATGTCGCCGCCGATGAGGCCACTGTACGCGAGAAGTACAAGCTCGCAGATGACCTTAAACTACGCCAGGATGAAGACGTACTCGACACCTGGTTCTCCTCTGCACTCTGGCCCTTCTCTACACTGGGCTGGCCGCAAAAAACACCGGAGCTGGAGACCTTCTACCCCACCAGCGTGCTGATCACCGGCTTTGACATCATCTTCTTCTGGGTCGCACGGATGGTGATGATGGGGCTGAAGTTTATGGATGACGTCCCCTTCAAGGAGATCTACATCCACGGGCTGGTACGGGACTCCCACGGACAGAAGATGTCCAAATCCAAGGGGAACGTACTCGACCCGATTGATCTGATCGACGGCATTGATCTGGAGACGCTGGTCGCCAAACGTGCCACCGGGCTGATGCAGCCGCAGATGCGGGCAAAGATCGAGAAGCAGACTCGCAAGGATTTTCCTGACGGCATCCCATCCTACGGTACCGATGCACTGCGCTTCACCTTTGCCGCGCTTGCCTCCACCGGACGTGATATCAACTTCGACCTGGGACGTACCGAGGGCTACCGCAACTTCTGTAACAAGATCTGGAATGCGGCCCGCTATGTGTTGATGAACACAGAAGAGAAGGACTGTGGACAGGAGGGGGGCGAGATTGAACTCTCTACCGCTGACCGCTGGATCATCAGCCGCCTGCAAGAGACGGAGACTGCCGTAGAGCGTGGACTGGACCAGTATCGTCTCGACCGTGCAGCCAATGCCATCTACGAGTTCACCTGGAATGAGTACTGTGACTGGTATCTGGAACTCTCCAAACCCGTACTCTATAACGATGATAGCAGCGAGGCTGCGCTACGTGGCACCCGCCGCACACTGGTGCGCGTACTGGAGACCCTACTGCGCCTAACCCACCCCATTATGCCCTTCCTCACCGAGGAGATCTGGCAACGAGTTGCACCACTGGCAGGGAAAACCCTGGTCGAAGGTGAGAGCAGCCTGATGCTAGAGCCATTCCCAACAGCAGACGAGAGCAAAATTGACACCCATGCCAGCAGTGAGATGGAGTGGGTTAAGGCCTTCGTACTGGGTATCCGCAGCATTCGTGGTGAGATGGATATCGCCCCCGGCAAGCCACTGGCAATTTTAGTACAGGATGCCTCCAGCGAAGACCAGCGTCGACTCAACGACCATCAAACCACACTCCACTCACTGGCCCGCCTGGAGTCTGTTGAACTGTTAGCCGAAGGTGCTGAAGCACCAGAATCTGCCACGGCACTCGTGGGCAGCATGAAGATCCTGATCCCCATGGCGGGACTGATCGACAAAGAGGCAGAGCTACAGCGTCTGGAGAAGGAGATCGGTAAGGTCGAAGGTGAAATCAAACGTCTGGGCGGTAAGCTCAACAACCCTAAATTTGTTGAACGCGCCCCTGAAGCGGTGGTCGCCAAGGAGCGTGAGAAGCTGGAAGAGATGCAGACCCGCCAGCAGCAGCTGATCGAACAGAAAGAGAAGATAGCCGCGCTGTGAAACGGTTACTTCCTCTACTGATCACACTGCTACTGACGCTCTCCGTGGCTGAGGCCGCTGAGCGCTACGTCTCCGGTATTCCTATTCCACTGCGAGCAGAACCAGACACGGCCAACCGCCAAATTCTGCAACTGCTACCGGTGGGGGAGTCCGTCAAACTGGGTAAGAAGAAGAAAAACAGCTTCACCCAAGTGACCACGCAGTCGGGCATTAGCGGCTGGATACCAACCCGCTACCTGACCGAGAAGTCTCCCGTTTCTGCAACTAAGGGAGGCGCACAGAAACAGGTGCAGTACACACTAGAGATCAACCGTCTCAAGAGCACCATTAGCAGTATGCAACAGGAGAAGCAGATCATTGAGGCTGAGTCTCAGAAACTAAAGGAGAATGTCCACCGCGCCAACCTAGAGGTGGATACCATTCGTGATGTAAATTCGAGTGCACTGGAGTTGGAGCAGCAGAATGCACTGTTGCGTAACCAGATCCGCACCCAGAAACGGGAGCTGGATGTTTTAGAACAGGCTAACCAAGCACTACAAGATCGCAAGGGACGCGACTCATTTATGGTGGGCGCACTGGTGGTGCTATTTTCGCTATTTAGTGGGTTCTTTCTGGCGCGACTGCGTAGTGGTGGTGGACGGAATAGCAATCGGATTTAGCAGCCACAAGCCTCAAGTAAAGGCTTGTGGCTTACTTTCACTTCAACTGATCCACATCACGCACCGCACCACGCGCGGCACTGGTGGTCATCGCCGCATAGGCACGTAGCGCTGCCGATACAGGGCGATCACGGTCTACTGGCTTCCATGCCTTCGCACCTTTTTCATCCATCAGCGCACGACGCTCTGCCAACATCTCATCTGGTATTGCCACATTGATGGTACGGTTGGGGATACTGATCTCAATACTATCCCCCTCTTCTACCAGACCAATGGCTCCCCCCTCTGCGGCCTCTGGAGAGGCATGACCAATCGATAACCCAGAGGTCCCCCCAGAGAACCGTCCATCAGTAATCAGTGCACACGCCTTACCCAGCCCCCTCGATTTGAGGTAGCTGGTGGGGTAGAGCATCTCCTGCATACCGGGGCCACCACGTGGTCCTTCGTAGCGGATAATAAGCACATCCCCTTCATTGATGTTGTCACTTAGAATCGCATCGACCGCATCATCCTGACTCTCGAAGATACGCGCCGGACCCGTGAAGTCGAGAATCGACTCATCCACTCCCGCAGTCTTGACGATACAGCCATCCTCAGCGATATTGCCGTAGAGTACCGCCAACCCCCCATCCTGACTATAGGCGTGGGCACCGTCACGGATACAGCCATTGTGGCGATCTCGGTCTAGCTCATCAAAACGTTTCTCCTGACTGAAGGCGGTCTGTGTCGGGATATTTCCCGGTGCCGCCTTGTAGAACTGCTCTACTGCAGGGTCTTGTGTGTGCAACACATCCCACTGGTTCAGTGCCTCACCGAGGGTTTTGGCGTGGACCGTCCCCTGTAGTGGGTGGAGCAGACCTTGACGCTCCAACTCTCCCAAAATCGCCATCACCCCACCAGCACGGTGCACATCTTCCATGTGGTAATCGGGAATGGAAGGGGCCACCTTACAGAGGTGCGGCACCTTGCGTGACATGCGATCCATATCTTCCATGGTGAAGTTGACCTCCCCCTCTTCCGCTGCGGCCAATAGGTGCAGTACGGTATTGGTAGAACCACCCATGGCGATATCCAGCGCCATCGCATTCTCAAAGGATTTGAAGGTGGCAATTGAGCGCGGCAGCACCGATGCATCATCCTCTTCATAGTAGCGTTTAGCCAGACCGACAATACGGCGACCCGCTTCGAGGAACAGCTCTTTACGGTCTGCATGGGTTGCCAGCAGTGAACCGTTACCGGGTAGGGATAGCCCCAGCGCCTCGGTGAGACAGTTCATGGAGTTGGCGGTAAACATCCCAGAGCAAGAGCCACAGGTCGGGCAGGCGGAGCGCTCCATCTCATCCACATCTTCATCAGAGACCTTATCATCCGCTGCAGAGACCATCGCATCCACCAGATCGAGATGCACCTCTTTGCCTTGCAGCTTGGTTTTACCGGACTCCATCGGTCCACCCGAGACAAAGATTACAGGGATATTCAAACGCAACGAGGCGTTGAGCATTCCCGGGGTAATTTTGTCACAGTTGGAGATACAGACCATGGCATCGGCACAGTGGGCATTGACCATATACTCCACCGAGTCAGCAATAATCTCACGTGATGGCAAGCTATAGAGCATACCCCCATGCCCCATCGCAATACCGTCATCCACAGCGATGGTGTTGAACTCTTTTGCAACACCACCCGCCTTCTCAATCTCACGCGCGACCAGCTGCCCCATATCCTTAAGGTGGACATGACCCGGCACAAATTGGGTAAAAGAGTTGACCACCGCAATGATCGGTTTCTCAAAATCCTCATTCTTCATTCCGGTGGCACGCCACAACGAGCGGGCTCCGGCCATATTTCTACCGTGGGTGGTGGTTCTGGAACGATATTCAGGCATCTGTGGGACTCCGGTGATTGTCTGCTAAAATGGGTTGAATTAAACCGAAGAGTATACCCTCCCACTCTGGTGAAGACAGCCCAGAGAATAGACAAATGAACCGAAAACCGATCTCCCCCCCCTCTAGTGTCCTCCCCAACGTAGGGCTATCCCGCCGTCTGTTTGCAATGTTCTACGACAGCCTGCTACTACTCGCCCTGCTCCTCTGCGCTGCTGCAGTGGGGACTATATTTACCGAAGGTGAGGCGACTGACCCCGGCAACCCACTGATGACCACCTGGCTCTTCTTTGTCAGCTTCTTCTACTTCGCCTGGCCGTGGATGAACACGGGACAGACCTTGGGGATGAAGACATGGCGCATTCGACTGGAGCGTATCGATGGCAAGCCACTTACTCTGTGGCATGTTTTGCTACGTTTCATCAGCGCCATTCCAGCAGTTGGTTTGGGTGGAGCGGGGCTGCTCTATATGCTACTGGATAAAGACAACCTAGCACTACACGATAAGTTCTCTGAGACCCGGATGGTTGACATCAAGCAGATCAAAGAGTGAACAGTCTCTCCCCCAACGCAAGAAAGCTGATTGCTCTCGGTGCCATCAACGCATTTCTTGCGGTTGCACTGGGGGCCTTCGGGGCGCATGGACTACAAGAGCTGCTCACCCCAAAGGCGTTACAGACTTGGCATACGGGTGTGGATTATCACGGCTTTCATGCACTGGGGTTGATTCTTATCGGACTACTCTCCACCGCCATTCCAACCGCAATCAAAGCGGGTTGGTGGCTACTGGGAGGCACTCTCCTCTTCTCGGGCAGCCTCTATCTGCTGGCTCTAAGCGACATAAAAATGGTGGGGATCATCACCCCTATCGGCGGCATCTGCTTTCTAATCGGCTGGTTACTGCTGGCACAACAGGCACTACACGCCACTTCAGATAACGCTTCCTCAGATAACCACCCAGAAGAGACTTTGGAGAATTAAGATGCAGATTTGGGTCGATGCCGATGCCTGTCCCGTAGTGGTCAAAGAGATTCTGTTTCGTGTTGCAAAACGCACCGAGGTCCCTGTGACCTTGGTTGCCAACCAACCGATCCGTATCCCTCGCTCCCCCCACATCTCTTTTCTGCAGGTCTCCGCCGGATTTGATGTGGCCGATAATGAGATTGTAAAACGAATGGCAGCAGGTGATCTGGTGGTGACTGCCGACATCCCCTTGGCTGCTGATGCCATCGAGAAGGGCGGTCAAGCGATCAGCCCACGCGGCGAGCACTACACCAAGAGCAATATCAAGGCGCGACTGAGTATGCGGGACTTTATGGACACCTTGCGCTCCAGTGGTGTGGATACCGGAGGGCCTGCTGCACTCAATCAGAATGACCGACAGGCCTTTGCCAATTTGCTGGATAAACTGGTGACCCGCTATCTTGCGACGACCTGAATCTATACACTCACAGAAAAATTACTATTTTTAGAGGTACCTTGAAGTCGAACAGGGTTACCGCTTCAAGCATCTCTTGAGATTGACCTATATTCAGAAATGAATACACTATCCATATAATGGATATATTTACTGGGTTATGCACTTAATCACTTGAAATTCAGGTGAATAAAATTATTTAGAGATTAATTTAATAGGTACCTGACATGCACGCAGAAAGAGTAGTACTACACACCGACGACCAAGGTAGCCTGATTGAACACCCTGTTCTGGCCCCCAACGCAACCATTGAGGCCATTTTTCTGATTCAAGATCAGCATAAGAGGAGCGCAAGAAACCACACTCCAGCTGAAGCGTTGAAAGAGGCTATGACTATTACCGGAGACATCACCTCTTCTCCCTTCTCTGAAAATGAACTAAATGGAATGGTTGAACGCAGTGCAGACCAATTGGCCGGAGACCCAGAGGCGTTTAAGTGAGTTCTCATTATCTTCTGTTGGATACCCATATCTGGGTCTGGTGGTTACAACAAAATCCACAACTACCCGTCGCCCTGCGCCAGCAGATTGAGCAATTTTCCGGGGCATTGGCAATCTCATCCGCATCACTCTATGAATCGCTATGGCTGATCCGTAGTGGACGCATTGAGGTAAGCCTGCCCCTCATGGAGTGGATTACTCTGGCAACTGAAGATTCTGGTATTGAGGTATTACCAACAGACAAAGCAATTGCAGTTCGTGCAGCGCTGTTGCCACAGCATCACGGGGACCCAATGGACCGAGCAATTATTGCAACAGCAATCGAGCATAGGTCACAGTTAGTGAGTATGGACCGGCTGTTTTCTCGCTATGAGGAGCTGGATGGGCTGTTAGTATGAATAGTTTCATAAGTCCTTTCATGTCTCTGCTCCCTCCCCCTGCTTTGGGGAGGGAGCTTCAACTGAAAGAACTTACCCCAATCCCCAGATAGAAAACCGTAAAAAGGAGAAAACCTTGGTTGTAAAATAGGTTGCGACTAAACACCCTATCACCCAACAGGTGAAACCAAGGTTTTCTGATGAAGATACTACCCTACAAACTCACCACCACAAATGACCAATTGACCTCCCGTGCGGGATTGCTGACGATAGCCCAGCTAATGCAATCGATGGAGCTTGGAGAGCATATCGACCAGCAGTTCCCGCTACCGGGGAGTAATCGTGGTTTCAAACCATCGGTGTTCATCGAGACACTGATTCTGATGCAGCATGAGGGGAGCTTTCACTTAGATGATGTGCGTA
>JABGQL010000013.1 GCA_018648825.1 Gammaproteobacteria bacterium | reverse complement strand
CCAGAGCGCTCTGCCATAATTCCATTAATCGCATCCAGTGAGAGCTGAAGCGCCACCACCATCTCTACATCGGCACCCATCGACTCATCACCAGACACCAGTGGTGCAGCAATAAAGGCTGCCGGTTCACCATTGGAGGGCGCGTACGCCTCAACGTCTGCAATACCATACTGCTTACTTTCAGAGACCTTGCGGAACAATTTACCCAGATTGGTGTTTGCAAAGGGGCCATTGACCAAGTTGGTCTGGTAGTCCGACTCACGGGCAACAGAGTAGAAGATATAGCCATCAGGGTTGATCAGGAACAGATCATAGTACCCATAACGTTCAATATATTTCTGGTAGTAGTCCTTGCTATCCCCATCCAGGCGCGGGATAAATGCCTCAGCCAGATCCATCTTAGCATTCAGCGAGTAGGTGATCCCAGGCGCCACCTCAACCGGAGTATAGGAGATCAAGGTTCTGACCTTACGATAATCGGTGACTACCGATGTGCCCGGCTGCTTGCGCTCAATTGCACTGCGGGTAGCAGCCGTATCGACCTTACCCTGTTCAGGATTGGAGAAGGAGTTCTCTAGGGTATGGAACTGCTTCTCTAAACGAGAATCAGAACGCATCAGATAGTCTGGACCGACCAGAATGGTCTCACCGGTCTCTCCCATACCAGAGGTATCGGCCATAATATCGATGATCTGATCTTGTTTAAACTGCAGAATCAATACACCGACACGCTCTCCGCCACTGACTATCGGAGAAGCGACAAAATTGACCAGTTCACCATACGCGGGAGCGTAACGACTGGTGTCGACCTGCACAAACCCTCGATCAAACTCCAGTGCCATCGCCTGCTGGAACACCCGCCCAATAGGGCTACTGGAAAAAGGACCTTCGCTCAGTGAGGTGGCAAAATCAATATCTTTGTTGACCGAATAGACCACATCTCCACTCTCGCCATTCACCAGATAGAGATCACTAAAACCAAAATTCTCTTTAAACTCACGCATATCACGATGGAACATCATGTGCAGATCATTGTAAGAGCTTGCCTCCTCACTGCCATCCATATTGGACTTCTGCCCCAGCGGATGGCTGTTATCACTGATATAACGTGCCTGCATCACCCGAGCTTGATCACTCACACCATTAAGCAGTGAGCGAGCATCAACCGTACGGCTACGCTCATTGTGGGCTGCAGTAAATGGCCCCTCGTAATAGGATTGGAGTGAGCTGGTAGCCGCCTCAACAACCTCCTCCTCCTCAGCCAGCTCTTCTGCATCAAAATAGAACCCTTCAGAGAGCATCGGTAGCGCTCGGCTCACCATACGCCCACCAGAGAAGGTGACCACCTGCTCTTGTATATTTTTGAAGTAGCGTTCAATCTGCCGTTTTTTGTTGTTACGTGTCCCCTCCAGCTTCTGGAAGGCACTCTGACTCAAAGTAGCGGCCGTCTCCACCAGCGCCATGGTGTCACTTTTTCGATCCTCAAAAAAGCGCTCCAGCTGCCCTCTCTTAATATCTCGAACCGCCTGTAACTGGTTATATGCTGCTGCTTGCAGGCCACTACTGGTCTGTTGCAACGCAACAATACCGACCACAGTAAATGGGATCACACCGACAGCCAGAAAGGCCAGCAGCAGCTTTTTCTTCAGATTCATTCCACCTAACATGCCCATCTTCTTACCCCCTTGGTTACGACTCATAAATGCTCCAACGCTCTTTTTATCTTATTTATTTTATTCTTCAACGAATAATCTCTATCACTAGAAATCACCAAAGTCCCGCTCATCCTGATCCAGCGGCAACAGCGCTTTTGGCTCAACTGTTGCTGCTTTTGTACGCTCTATCGGCTGCTGATCAGAGATCTCAACAGGCTCATTTTTCACAGCGGCTTGTCGCTTTATCTGCGGCTGCCCATGCAGTTGAAAACGCGCCAAATCAGCTGAAAGCTGGTCGGTCACACTGGCCAATTGATCTGCCGCACTCGCCATCTCTAAACTTTGATCACTGCCCGACTGTGCACCATCACTGATCTGACTCACTGCGTCGTTGATCTGCACAATCCCTTTCGCCTGCTCTTCACTGGCCGTAGAGATCTCGGCTACCAGATCACGCACCTTAACGACATTCTCGACAATCCCCTCCAGCGCACCTGCGGTTGCGTCAGCCACCTTGACACCATCTGCCACTTGTTGAGTCGATTGATCAATCAATTCTGCGGTCTCTTTAGCAGCCTCTGCACTGCGCCCCGCAAGATCTCTCACCTCTTGAGCCACTACCGCAAAACCTTTTCCATACTTGCCTGCACGAGCCGCCTCAACTGCCGCATTCAGTGCAAGCAGGTTGGTCTGGAAGGCAATTTCATCAATCACCTTAATAATTTTTGCAATATCCTGTGAAGAGCTGGAGATGCCATCCATTGAGAGCACCATCTCCTTCATCTGCTGCTGCCCCTCATCGGCCACACTGCTCGCCTCTTGTGCCAACTGGTTGGCAACGCTGGCGTTGGTCGCATTGGAGCTGGTCTGGCTATCGGTCTCCTCCAGACTGGTACTCACCTGCTCAATAGCGGATGACTGCTGTTCTGTTGAGGAGGCGAGATCCTGACTGCTGTTGCGGACCTGAACCACTGACTCATTAATCTGCCCAATCACCTGTCGGGTCTGAACCAGCACCCCATCAAAGGTATCCATCAGGTTATTGATCGAGTCAGCCATTCGTTTCATAAAGCCATCAAACGAGCGGTTGTCAATGCGGTTGGAGAGGTCACCCTCTACCGCCCCTTGCACCAATGACTCCAGCACCTCTTCTGCCAGCACCTGTTCGGTTACATCAGCCCACTCAACCGAGACCCCCAGACGCTCTCCTGTTGCACTGATCACGGGGTTAGCCGCAAGGTCAAATACACGCCCTCCAATACGGATCTGCGCCTGATGGGTATTATTGATCGCTCCCAACAGTTGCGCTTGATGCTGTGGATTTTGGTGGAACTGATCAATGCTGTGCCCCATCAAGTGAGCCACACTAAAACTAGGCAACTCCTGCTGGATTGCACGCTCATTGCGCAGTAACATCTCCCGAATGGCGGGGTTCATATAGACAATGGTACGGCTTTGATCCGCAATCATCACATTAGTGCTGGCACCATCGAGCGCAATCTTGATGCGACTGGTCTCACGCGCCAGCTCCGTCATCTCATTAAGGTCAGCACCCGACTTGATCTGCATGGATTTGAGCCCCATCAACATCAGCGCCACCTCATCCTCTCCCGCATAGCGTATCTGATTGTTGTAGTTGCCCGATGCAATCTGCTTCATAACACGCCCCGCATGGGTGATGGGTAGTGTAATAGAGCGAACCAATAGCCAAGTAATCCAGCTCATCAGAGTCAAAGCAAACAGCGTAGCTAGGGTACTCCAGAACAGGGTGTTCTGTTTTGCATCAATACGGCTATCCAGCAGTTTCATCAGCTGTGCAGTGGAGTGATCAAAAATAGCAAGGGTGGCCCCTATCATTGTCGACCCACTGGCAAAGAAGGTGCCGGCATTGGTCGCATCGAGTTGCCCACTACTCACCAGTTTGACCTGCTGCTCCCAAGAGTAAGTGGCACTCTCTAGATCACTCAGCACCTTAGCGATCACCTTCCGTGTATTTTCATTTGCTCCAGCGGCTCGACTCAAGCTATTTCTCAGATTCTTAACCAATAGTTCTCCACGCACCGAAAGTACTGTAATACGCTTCTCTCCAATCTTGCTTGCTGCACCCTTGGCCACAACTCCTGCTCCAAAGCCACGCAACTGCCCCGTCACATCAACCAACTGCAAAGAGCCATTAACCACGGCATCAATCAATAAGAAGGTGTCCAAGTCAGGGTCTAGCATCAGATTGGAGCGCTCACCAATTTCAACCACCAGCTCCAATACCTGCTGAATCAGTTTGCTGTGTGCAGCAAAACTTTCGGCCGCCCCCATCTGCTCCCAATCTTTACTCAGCTCGCGCCAAGATTTCCCAATCGCAGTAACTGGACGCTCTAGGTGCAACTCAGCCCCCAGCTCTGCATTGGTTTGCTGCAGTCCAATCAGATCCTCTTCTATCTTCTGCTCTACCTGTTTCAGTCGATCTTGAAAGCTGCGATCCCCATTGAGGAAGGCGTTGCCCATGCCACGGTGCTGCGGCAGATGCTGAGCCAAGGTACGCAGCGATTGAATCGCCTGCACCCCCAAACGCTCTTTATCACGCTGGGCAATCTGCTCCGATTGATCAAAATAGATAAAACCCAGTAGGCCAACAATGGTACCGAATGCCAGCAGTGCTGTGAGCATCAGTTTGCTAGAGATCTTGAGCCGACTGAAGAGGTTCAATTTTGATTTTTTCTGCTCCCATCCTGAAGTGAAAACACGCCCTTTGGAGATACTCCACTCTCCCTGCTCGATCTTTTGATACGCCTCTTCAGTGGGGGGAATCAAGTCACGAGGTGCCGCTTGCCGGACAGAGATGTACCCAGATATTCGGTTACCTTGAAAGACGGGCGTCACATCAGCCTCTACCCAGTAGTGGTTGCCATCTTTACAGCGGTTCTTAACAATTTGACTCCAAGGCTGCCCTCTCTGCAGCGTCTCCCAAAGGTCCTCAAAGACCCGTGCAGGCACATCGGGGTGACGCACCACGTTGTGATTCTGCCCCAGTAGCTCTTCACGACTAAAACCACTAACCTGCTGTTACGTCCCATCCTACCCACTAGCCCCCAGCACCACTGATCCCATATA
>JABGQL010000167.1 GCA_018648825.1 Gammaproteobacteria bacterium | reverse complement strand
TTTGGTTAATGTGGCTGTCAAGAATCACATTATTATACCATTCCAGAGGCTTCTAGTCGTTATAAATCATGCTGTTATCGTTAGGTTTGTGCAAGAAATGAACTCCGAAACTTGAGTTAAGAGTCTTCTCGGATACAATAAAGTGATATCAGATTACAAGGACAGGATAATTATGGTTGCAAAGAGTTTACGCCGTGGTGGTTTTATAGCGTTGTTGTTGGTGGGGTCGGCGGTTGCAGGAACAGTCACCGAGACGATGCTGGATAACGGTATGAAGGTGATTGTGAAAGAGGATCATCGAGCACCTGTGGTGGTATCACAGGTCTGGTATAAGGTGGGGGCAAGCTACGAGACGGATGGTATTACCGGTATTTCCCATATGCTGGAGCATATGATGTTCAAGGGAACGGAGAAGTATGGCCCCAACGAGTTCTCCGAGATCATTTCCGAGAATGGAGGGCGTGAGAATGCCTTTACCGGGCAGGATTACACCGCCTATTTTCAGCGACTGGAAAAGAGTCGTCTGCCGATTGCGCTAGAGCTGGAGGCGGATCGGATGCGCAACCTGACGTTGCCTGAGGCCGAGTTCCTCAAGGAGCGTGACGTGGTAACAGAAGAGCGCCGTATGCGCACTGAGGATAAGCCCACTTCGCTGACCTATGAACAGTTTATGGCGACAGCGTTCCAGACCAGTCCGTATCATCATCCGATCATCGGTTGGATGGATGATATTCGTAATTACGATATTCAGGATCTACGCCGCTGGTACCGGATGTGGTATGCCCCTAACAATGCTACGTTGGTGATTGCGGGTGATGTGGAGGCGACTGCTGTGATCGCAATGGCAAAAGAGCATTTTGGCCCACTGAAGCCTTCGACGTTGGAGCCACCGAAGTCACGAAAAGAGGTGAAGCAGTTGGGGCCACGTGAGGTGGTGGTGCGGGTACCTGCAGAGGTCCCCTATCTGTTGATGGGGTTCCCAGCACCTACAGTTGTTACTGCAACTGAGGCGTGGGAGCCGTATGCGCTGGAGGTGTTGGCCTATGTGCTGGATGGTGGTGACAGCTCTCGTATGAGTAAGCGACTGGTGCGTGGCTCACAGATTGCTGCCAGTGCGGGTGTCGGCTATGACCCCTATGATCGTCTACAAACACTGTTCCTGTTGGATGGTGTTCCTGCAGAGGGGCATACGATTGCAGAGGTGAAGGCGGCACTGTTGGCGCAGCTGGAGGAGATTCAGCAAGCCCCCGTGACACAGTCCGAGTTAGATCGGGTTAAGGCGCAGGTGGTGGCGGGTAAGGTGTTTGAGCGGGACTCGGTCTTCTATCAGGCGATGCAGATCGGTACGCTAGAGACTATCGGGCTGGAGTGGCAAGAGATGGATCGTTATGCCGAGAATATTCGCAAGGTGACGGCAGAGCAGGTACAGGCGGTCGCCAAGAAGTATATCGACCCCAATAAACTGACTACGGCGATTCTGGAACCACAGAAGATTGCCACCGCTACGCAGAAGGAGAAGCACAATGCGCACTAAGTTAATCTTGTTAGTGGTTGGGTTGTTCGCGGCTTGGAACAGTTTTGCTACCCCTCAAATTGAGCGCTGGGAGACCTCCAACGGCGCTAAGGTGCTCTATGTGCATACCCCTGATATACCGATGATCGATGTGCGGGTGATCTTCGATGCGGGCAGTGCTCGTGATGGGGAGCAGGGCGGTGTTGCTGGAATGACCAATGGGCTGCTCTCTACCGGTGCGGCTCAACGGGGTGAAGAGGCGATAGCAGAGGAGTTGGATCAACTGGGAGCACAGCTCGGCTTTGATTCACTGCGGGATATGGCGGTGGTTTCGCTGCGTAGCCTGAGTGATGCTGCTCTGTTGGATCGTGCACTGACGGTGATGTCTGATGTGATTCACCATCCGGTCTTTCCAGAGAGTGCGCTGGAGCGTGAGCGTGGTCGTCAGTTGATCGGACTTCAGGCACAGAAGCAGCGGCCAGGTACCATTGGTGAGAAGGCCTTCTTCCGAGCCATGTATGGTGACCACCCCTATGCGGAACCCTCTAGTGGTACCGAAGAGAGTGTGAAGGCGATCAAACGCAGTGACCTACAGCTGTTCCACTCGCGCTACTATGCTGGTAATAATGCGATAGTAGCTATTGTGGGTGCGGTAGATCGCAAACGCGCGGGTGAGATTGCGGAGCAGGTGGTGGGGCATCTTCCTGCAGGAGAGCAGGCGGCAGCGCTGCCCAAGGCGGATACAGCCAAACCGGGTGAAGTGATCCAGATTGATTACCCTTCCGTACAGAGCCATCTGTTGATGGGACATCCTGTACTGCGTCGTGGCGATCCCGACTACTTTGAGCTGTATGTGGGTAACCATATCCTTGGTGGCAGTGGTCTGGTCTCTATCATCTCGGAAGAGGTGCGTGAGAAACGGGGGTTGGCTTACAGCGCCTACAGCTACTTCTCACCGATGCGCGCAGAGGGGCCGTTTAAGGCGGGCTTGCAGACCAAGAACAAGAGCCGAGAGGAGGCGCTGAAGGTGCTGCGTGAGGCCATTGCCCAATTTATTGAGCAGGGGCCGGATGAGGCGGCACTGGTGAGTTCGAAGAAAAATATTACCGGCGGTTTCCCGCTGCGTATGGATAGTAATAAGAAGATCGTCGACTACTTGGGGATGATTGGTTTTTATGATCTGCCCAATGACTATCTAGAGAGCTTTAATAAACGGGTGGAGTGGACTACGAAAGAGACCATTCAAGACGCCTTCCGTCGTCGGGTGCGGCCTGAGGAGATGGTTACGGTGGTTGTGGGTGGCAAGATCGAGTGAGGGGTAAGCGCGGCGGTAGCCGTAAGCTGAGAATTATTGGCGGCAGTTGGCGTGGGCGAAACCTGCTCTTTGCGGAGTGTCCCGCTATTCGTCCCACCCCAGACCGGGTGCGAGAGACGCTTTTCAACTGGTTGCAGGGCACCATACGCGGTGCCCGCTGCTTGGATCTGTTTGCAGGAAGTGGAGCGCTGGGGTTGGAGGCGTTGTCACGCGGTGCAGCGCAGGTCGATTTTGTTGAGCAGGATCGCAGCAGTGCGCAGAGCATCCAGCAGCATCTGGAGTTGCTGCAGGCAGAGGGGGGGCGGGTGCAGAGAGGCGATGCCTTGCGTTTTCTGGGGCGGGTCGACCTCGCTGCTTATGATTTGATCTTCCTTGATCCCCCCTTTGGAAAGGGGGTGTTGGAGCAGGTGGTTGCAGAGTTGCAGCAGGCAACGCTTGCTCCAGAGCTGCAGCTCTATATTGAGGTAGAGAAAGGGCTCAAGACGATTCCACTGCCGGATGGGTGGGAGATTACTCGCAGCGGTGATGCGGGTCAGGTACGATATCTGCTGGCTGAAAATAGGGGGGAATTATCATGAAAACGGTAGTCTATCCAGGAACCTTTGATCCTATTACCAATGGGCATATCGACCTGGTGGAGCGGAGTGCGTGTCTGTTTGATCGGGTGGTGGTCGCGGTGGTCTCTGCTGATTCAACCAGTAAAACTCCGCTATTTAGCGTAGAGGAGCGGACAGTTCTGGCTGGGGAACTGTTTCTTGATCGTCCCGAGGTGGAGGTGGTCGCCTTTGATGGATTGCTGGTGGATTTTGCGCGTTCGATGGGTGCCGATGCGATCTTGCGTGGGCTGCGTGCGGTCTCTGACTTTGAGTTTGAGTTTCAGTTGGCGGGGATGAATCGACACCTTGCGCCGGAGATTGAGACCCTGTTTCTGACCCCGGCGCAGCAGTATGGTTATCTCTCCTCCAGTATGGTGCGTGAGATTGCCTGCTTGGGGGGGGATATTTCTCCGTTTGTGGAGAAAAATGTGCAACTGGCGCTGGAAGAGAAATTTGGGCGTGGTGTACAATAAACAGAACCAACTAATACAGGGATTTTTTGATGGCACTTTTTATTACGGATGAATGTATCAACTGCGACGTGTGTGAGCCTGAGTGCCCTAACGAAGCGATTTTTCAGGGCGATGAGATCTA
Source organism: Gammaproteobacteria bacterium (assembly GCA_018648825.1). Lineage (GTDB taxonomy): Bacteria > Pseudomonadota > Gammaproteobacteria > Thiopontia. Next base: position 860 of record JABGQL010000167.1, on the reverse strand, counting down.
TGAAATCATTGCGGATCAATGTACCGAGTGTATCGGTCACTATGATGAGCCACAGTGTGTGGAGGTCTGCCCAGTAGACTGCTGTCTGCCTGATCCCAACCATGAAGAGAGCGAGGATGTGCTTCGCGCCAGATATGAGAAGCTGACTGCCTGAGGGTAGATGCTCCGTAGCAAAAAGGCCGACTCCTTTGAGTCGGCCTTTTTGGTTTTGGGGTGTTGAGTATTATGATGCCGCGGCTTTTTCCAGTCGCTCTCGTCGGCGTATGCTGCGCTCACTTTCCGTTTTGATGATCTCCCCATCTTTGGGGTATTCGTAGTGGTGGATATCACGCTTGTAGTTCTGCTGGGTCACCACTCCAACGATCTGGTAGTGCCCCTCCAGCTCTAGTGAGTGGAAGTTGCTGTTGAGTGGTGCCAGATAGACCTTCTCATCTCGGCGTACCAGTTGCCTGAAGTGGTACTCCTTCTGGTAGAGCACCACGACATAGGCGCCGTTTACGGTGGGGTAGCCGGGGTCGATGATGATGGTGGCCCCATCATTGAATTCTGGGGTCATACTCTCGCCAATCACGCGTAGGGCAAAGGGCTCTTTATCTTCACAGCCAGTGGGGTTGTAGATATCCATGGTCACTATTTTAGCAAAGCTAATGGGCGTTTTGTAACTGGCTCCTTCCCCATTTAAGGGGGAAGGGTGGGATGGGGGTAGAGTGTCTGATGGGATTTTCGGTTTGGCGCTGATATGTCTATAGGCATAGTTAATGCATGTTCTTCTGTTGTGTAGGCGGTATAACAACAGGAGAAGCGCATGAGCAGTGCGGCCAGGCAAGGTCATTTAATCCAGTGGGCGTGAACCCCACTCC
>JABGQL010000022.1 GCA_018648825.1 Gammaproteobacteria bacterium | reverse complement strand
TTTAGCACGGGCTACGCCCTGCTCAGAACATTGCACTTATTATATGAATCTAGGATTAGAAAAACTACATATTTCCTTTGCGCTGATTAAAAAGGAAGTCTGTAGTTTTTTTTCGCCCTGAAAAAAAGTGCTTGACGAGTGAGCGCTCGCGGTGTGTAGAGTCCATGACCTCTTAATCAATAAACAAGGGGTTTGTAATGGATTTTTGGATTGTTGTCTTGGCGATGGTTGTTGTCGCTATGGTGGTTATGGCTCTGGTTAGCCGTAACGAATTCCTGAATGATCTGGTGATGGGGTAGCGTCATGCGACAGTCTACTATTCAACTTGATGAGTTCGCAGGGGGGACAGGCTACAAAAAGCGTAAGTCTATTACCCTTGATACCGGTTCTACCTATGATGTGATCTACCTGAAGACCACCAATGTGAATGCTGATCAAATTGAAAAGATCACTATGACCATTGACGGTGATACTAAAGTGGATATCTTCGGTTCTGATCTGCTGATGTTGGAAGCCTTCCGTGGCATCTATGCTGAAGCAGGTGTTTTCTGCTTACGCTTTGCCGATATCAAGGCACGTACTCAAGACGGGGTAAACCTGACGGGCTACGTAACCAATCCCGGCGAGAACATCATTCTGACAATTCACTTTGGTCCAGCTACTGCACAGCAGACAGCGGACGGTGTGAGTCCAGAGGTTGAGGCGTGGGCTGATATGCGACCCAATCTGCTTAAAGATGGCAAGATGCTACGCCGTCTGATTGACTACCGTCTCTATCGTGATGATATTGCAGCGGACAAGACAGGCAAGGTCAATTTCAAGACCTTTGACCGTGGGCCACGTATTCGCGCCCTGCACTTTGATACACCTCGTGTAACTGATCTTGAGATCAAGCGTGACAAGATCACTCGTTACGAAGCACCCAAGTTCATCAATGATATGCGTCTACAGCAGATCGGCCAGCGTGTACCTCAAGAGGGATTCTTCCACTTTGATCCGATTGTAAGCAACTATGCGGTGGCAGATCTGTTGCAGACCAACGGTGCCTCTTTTGTGATTTCTCCTACTGTCTCGACTGCGGGTGCAATCCCTGTGTTGTTCGAGACGCTTGAGATGGCTTAGGGGGTGACCTATGGCTGATGGCGTTCAACAAGATGAAGAGAGTTGGGGTGGCGTGTTTAAAGGGTTCTTTCGAGATGCCACTGATCTCTGGATCGAAAAAGAGACAGAGCCGGATATTGTCTATTATCCAGAACCCGTGGTTACTGCAGCCGTTTATGAGCCGCCCGTATCCAACCCCACCAATCCCGGTGGGGATGTAGCGGTAGACCTCTACAAGCAGGTGCCTTTCTGGTTCATGCTGTTGGTTGGTCTGTTGCTGCTGGGGCTGGTGATCTTCCTGATTGTGAAGGCGGCGCGTTAATGCCGTTTGCCATCCCAGCGGTGGCCGCCTTTGTTGGGTGGCTCTATGGCTTCTTTAGCTCTGACGCAATCAAGATGCTGGTATGGCTGCTGGTGATCGCTATGCTGTTTGCTATGGCCTACACCTTCGTTAAGGCTTAGATCATGGCAGCTGAATTGGCAGCGGCGGCGGCTGGGCCTGATCCGCTTACTCAAGCGGGTATTGGCATTGCCTCTAAGATGCTCGGCGGTGGCAGTGGCCCCGCTGGGCCATCTTCTGCGCGGGGCTATGACACCAACACTATTAACCCCTACTCAGGTGGGGCGGGTGGTCTGACGGTCAACAGTGGTATCCCCTCATGGTTGTTTGCACTGCTGGCGGTGGCACTGCTGCTGGTGCTTGTATTGCTGGTGAAACGATAATGAAAGTACAGCGTATTGGATGGAGTAAAACAGTAGAGGCGCGTATTGCACCACTGCTGGAGCCAGAAGCATTGGCGGTCATCCGCACAAATGTAGAACAGGAGCATAACCGCCTCTGGTCCTTTGATCAGGGTAAGGCGCTGTTGATTACATGGCTCGACGGTACAGAGCTGGTGATTGTGGCGATGGAAGGGGAAGGGGTGCATGAAATCTCCAAATGGGTTTATGCGGCAGCAAAGAAAAGCGGCTGTAGCAGCGTGCGTTTCCACACCAACCGCCCAGCACTACAACGGATGGTCTCAGAGTACGGCTTTACAGAACGTGAGCGAGTCTACGCAATGGAGATCCGCTGATGGGTAAGGGGGCCAGCTCCAGTAGTAGTTCAGCGAACACCACGACGACTACAACCAGCAATCTCTACGAAACTCTCAATAACTCTGTTGATGGTGACCTAGGGCTGGGGATTCAGAATTCAAGCAATGTAGAGGTGGTCTATACCGACCATGACGCGGTGCGCTCTGCACTGCTCTACGGTGAAGAGGCACTCACAGAGGCGCGGGACTTTGGAGAGAAGATCTTCACAGAGACCGTTGGACTCAATGAGAAGAACATGAATACCACCAAGTCAATGCTCAATGATCAGGTTTCAGCGATTCAAGAGCTGGCAAAGGCCACCGCACTGGGTGGGCGTGAAGAGCTATTTACGCTAGGGGTTGGGGTACTGATCGTGATCGGTCTGGTGCTACTGGGCTGGATTATTTTTAGAAGGAAAGGGTAACCGTGAAGATAGAGAGAACACTACCAGTATCCACTCCAGTCACAGAGCCTATTGATGGCCGATACCTTGCGGTGGATGCAGCAGCAGGGCCGTTTGAGATCAGCGCCAAAGGGATGGATGCGGTAGAAATGGAGCAGGGCGGCTCAACAGATCTGCCATTGGGGATCACCTCAATCACCATTCGCAACCTCTCCGGTGCCAATAATCAGATCAGGCTACAGGCCACAACAGAGCCATACCGCCCCGCCAAACTGGAAGGGCAAGTAGAGGCGCGTATCCCCGGCAACGTCAACACCAATATTGAGGGCGTGGATACCTCTGGTGGTGCGGTGCCTGTGGAGCTGGTGACTACTGATAAAGAGCTGAATACAGCTACCCGTTTGGTGGAGCCTGTACAGGTCAGTAATACCGTAGTGATCAGCCCCAAGCCATACGGCGGCTATCGCCCCCGACCACAACATAAATTTACTACAGTCCAAGGCTACACCGTCCCCGCTAATGAGCTAAGAAAAGAGCTGCTGGTCAAAGCAGACAAAAACAACATTGGGATGGTCTGGACTGGACCCAGCGCAGGCGTAGGGCAGCCACTGGAGCCGGGAGAACCTGCATCATTCTTTATGGATGACGCGCTCCCACTCTATGCCGAAAAGTTGGGAGACAAAATCTACATCATCGAGATTGAGGCATGAGAAGCGCGATTGGTGGCGGTGCTCGACTGGTGGTAGATCCAGCCCAAGTGGACCGACTCAAGCCGCAGATTATCAGCGCTATGACTACCGAAACCGTAAAAGACTTTATCCGAGGTTTTAATGAGGGGTCACCCCGTTACAAACTCAGTGATGCAACAGACGTAACCCCTCCGGCACCAGCCGAAGGAGAGCAACCAAGTTCCAGTGTTGGAACATTTGCCGATTTCTGGTCGGCGTTTGAACCATTTTTAAATCGATAAAACAGGAGTTTTACCATGAGTGTAGTAGTCAAAATTGCCCAGAAGATGGGTGCAGATCTTAATGCCACCAATGCAGCGGTATCCGTTGTACAGGATGATGTAGTCACGGCACAGGGTGGTGTAGACGCAGCCAACCAGAGTATCTCTGTTCTCCAGACAGGCAAAGCCGATCAGAGTTCAGTAGATCAAAGTGTTGCCCTACTGAATAAGGCCGTTGTTGATGCAGAGAACCGCGCTAATACAGCCGTTGCAGAGTCAGAGGCTCGCTTGTTGGAGACCGATGTTGAAACTCTGGCAACCCAGCGTCAGCACCTTGTAGAGATTCAAGAGAATGAAGATGCAATTGCTGCTCTGAATAGTCTGGCTGCGAAGAAGACCGACCAGACAGTATTTGATGGCTACAAAGCAGAGATCGGCACCTATGCTGATTTTGAAGCTGCTTGGAATGCTGCACTGACTGCATAACCCACCATCTGTATAGGGGAGGGGGGAAACCTCCTCCCTCTCCTGATAACAAACAACATAGATAGGTAATCAACATGGCAGGACCAGAATCAACAGCCAATATGCTGGCTCAGGTTGGACAAGCAACAGGCCAAGCATACGCAGAGCTGAGAGACACTCTCGACTCTCGAACCACCCACCTCACCGTAGCCACCATTGCAGAGCGTGACCTGATCCCCATGGAACAGCGTTATGACGGTATGTGGGTAGAAGTACTAACGGGTGATGAACTCTATTACTGGGATGTAGCAACACAAGACTACATCGACTACCTCAATGGTGGTGAAGAGAGTAGCAGTGTAATTCCACCCATGAGCAAGCTGCTCCTCACAGACTTCAGCAATGCAGAGCCAGACAAATTCCCAGCGTCAATTATTGCTCTGTTGAAAGGGGATAAAGGCGATAAAGGCGATGCAGGAACCAATGGCACTAACGGCACCGATGGGCTGAAGGGTGACAAGGGTGATAAAGGCAATGCAGGAACCAATGGTACTAACGGCACCGATGGCCTGAAGGGTGACAAAGGCGATAAGGGGGATGCTGGCAGCTTTGATGGTTCTTTAAAAACCGTGAATGGTCAGAGCCTTGCGGGTAGTGGGAATGTTGAGATCTCTGGTGGGATGTCGCTGGGACCAATCCAAACAACAGGGAACGTGTGGGGAACTGACAGATGGGTTATTCCTGATAACTGTGTGATGGTTAATGCTCACGAAAGATCGGATTGGGGGTTTGTTTATTACAGGTATCGGGCGATAGCTTAAAAGGAGAAAAAGAATGAAATCCTGGATTCAAATAATAAATGCAAAAGTCAGCGCGGAGCGTAGCCCGCGCTAATT
>JABGQL010000133.1 GCA_018648825.1 Gammaproteobacteria bacterium | reverse complement strand
CTCTACCCTATCAAGACTATGAATTCCAAAACGCACGGATTGCAGCCACCCCCTGTCCACCCATCTCACGCGCTTGATCAACATGGCTCTCATCTACCCCTCCTAGTGCATAGATAGGATAGGGTGCTGCCTGCAACAGCTGTGAAAACAGCTCCCAACCCAGTGGCTCACGGTCTGGATGGGTTTGGGTAGGCAGTACCGCAGAGAGTACCGCAAAATCAACGCCAATCTCAGCAGCTCGCTCAATCTCCTCCGCATTATGCAGTGAGGCGGAGATCAGCGCCCCCTCTTGAACAGGACGACCACTCAAGGTCTTGAGTCGATGACCATTGAGGTGAATACCATCCGCACCCACCTGTTCAACCCACTCTGGCTCACCATTTAATAGCACCTTTGCACCATAGCTGTGCGCCCTCTCCACCACTACAGCGGCCAATTGCAGATAAGGCTCTGGCTCTAACTCTGGAGCACGGAATTGAATCAGCCGTACTCCCTGTTCCAGCACCCGCCCTAGCTTATCGGCAAACTCTTCATTACTTGCCGCCTTACCGGTAATCAGATAACGATCTGGCAACTGTAGTGCAGTCAATACCGGACGATCTGCCGCAGGGAACTCTTCGGCATGGAGTTGTTTAACATTTGACCAGCGCAACGCCTGCCCCTCAACCCCTTGTGGCTTACCAGAAAATGCGCTCACCTCCCAAATATCCAACAATACCGAACGGTCCTCATAGTGGTGCGGCACCTGAATCAGAGGCTTGGCAGTGCTTACATCAATCGACAACTCCTCTTGCAGCTCTCGCCGCAACCCTGCAAGACGTGACTCACCCGCCTCCAGCTTACCTCCGGGAAACTCCCACAGCCCCCCTTGGTGTAGGTGGTCATGGCGCAAGGTGGTTAGAATCTCACCCTTTGGATTACGGATCACTCCAGCAACTACATGAATCATTATTAGAGGTACCTTTAATTGAGATGCGACTTAATGAGAGAGAGCAATTTTGATAACTGGATAGGCTTTTCAATGACTGCATTGACCCCCAAGAGGCTCGATAGCTGAAGATAGAAGGCATTAGAGGAGATCGCAATAACCGGAAACCCAGGGAAAGCTGCGCGAACATCCTCAATGGTTTCAATCCCCTCTTTATTGGGCATCACAATATCGGTAACCAACAGATCAACCGCTTCAGAGCGGATCGTTTGTACCGCACCTACACCATCACTCAGGGCAACAACCTGATAACCCGCCTTGGTTAAGGCCTTAATCAATAGATCCCTAACAGGTTTATTATCATCAATAACCAATATCGTCTGCAACGGGATCTCCTTAGCTTCTGTACTCTGCATTAATCTTTACGTAATCATGAGAGAGGTCACAGGTCCAGACCGTCTCTGTGGCCTCACCACGAGCTAGGTCGATCCGAATGGTGATCTCTGCCCGGTCCATCACCATTTGGCCCTGCTCCTCTGTATAACTGCTGGCACGACCGCCATTTTCAACAATGGCTACATCATCCAGCCAGACAGAAACCCGGTTAACATCCAGCTTCTCTACTTTCGCCCGTCCAACCGCCGCGAGGATGCGCCCCCAGTTGGGGTCAGAGGCGAACAGTGCCGTTTTCACCAGCGGTGAATGGGCAATGGTTAAGGCAACATCCAGTGCCTCTTGCTCTACCGTAGCCCCTTCAACGGTCACCGTTACAAACTTGCTGGCCCCTTCACCATCCCGCACCATCAACTGGGCCAGCTCCAGCGCTACCGCCTCCAGCGCGACTACGAACTGGCCTGCCACTTCACTATCACCATCCGTCAGTGGCGGCATTCCATTCTGCCCTGTTGCCACAACAACAAAGGAGTCATTGGTTGAGGTATCTCCGTCAACGGTCACCCGGTTAAAGCTTCGCCCCACCACATAACTCACCATCTCCTGTAGCAAATCTTGTTCAATCACCGCATCGGTTGCAATATAGGCAAGCATAGTCGCCATATCAGGGTGGATCATTCCAGAGCCTTTAGCAATACCGGTAATAGTGACGGAACGCCCCCCTACCTCCAGCTGCTGGCTTGCCCCCTTGATCACGGTATCGGTGGTCATGATGCCATTTGCCGCATCTTCCCAGCCCATCTCAGAGAGTGAGGCAATGGCATCGGGCAGCCCTTGGATGATCGGCTCAAGCGGTAGCGGCTCACCAATCACACCGGTAGAGAAGGGTAGAATTTCTGTTGGCTGAACTTGGGTCAACTGAGCCAATGCACCGCAGACGGCCTCAGCATCACGCTGTCCTTGCGGACCGGTACCGGCATTGGCATTACCCGTATTAGTCACCATATAACAGGGCGCATGCTGCGCCAAGTGCGCCTTACAGAGACTCACTGGTGCCGCACAGAAAGCGTTCTGGGTAAACACAGCGCCGATAGTCGAACCTGCTGCACACTCCATCACCACCAGATCACGCCTATCTGGATAACGTACACCAGCCTCTGTGGTACCTAATGCAAACCCGGCTACGGGGTGCATGGTTGGGAAGGTCACATCTCCAACAGCCATAACATCTACTCCTCACACAAGGGCATAGCTGAATATTTAATTCAACTTACCGCAACACTGCTTGTACTTCTTACCTGAACCACAAGGACACGGCTCATTACGCCCCACCTTGCGCCCATCACGCACAAACGGCTCGTGCTCCTCTTCTGGCTGTTTCTCTGCCGCAGCGGGCTCATCCGTCAAGGTACCTGCAGGAGCATGCTGGAACTGCATCTCACTGGATTGACGGCGCTGCTCTTCAACCGCCTCGACATCCTCTTCGGTACGCACCTGCACCCGTGTGATAACCCCCAGTGCATCACTCTTGATACGGTCCAGCATCGAGGAGAACATCTCAAACGACTCTCGCTTGTACTCCTGCTTGGGGTTCTTCTGTGCATAACCACGCAGGTGGATCCCCTGACGCAGGTGGTCCATCGCCTGCAGGTGCTCCTTCCACTGGTGGTCCAACACCTGCAGCATCACCGCCTTCTCGAAGTGTCGCACGGTATCGGAACCGGCCATCTCCTCTTTCTCAGCATAGACCTGCAACATCTCATCCAACACCTTCTCACGCAGAGTCTCTTCGTGCAGGTGGTCATCCTCTTGCAACCACTGTGCAACCGGGAACTCCAGCTCAAACTCTTTCTGAATCGCCTCTTCCAGCCCCGGAATATTCCACTGCTCCGCCATACTGTTGGGCGCTACAAAGTGGCTGATAATTTGATTGACCACATCCTCACGCACCGCATTGATGGTCTCGGAGATATCTTCCACATCCATCAACTCATTACGCTGCTCGTAGATCACCTGGCGCTGATCGTTGGCTACATCGTCATACTCCAGCAGCTGTTTACGGGTATCGAAATTATGCCCCTCCACCTTGCGCTGTGCATTCTCAATCGCCTTATTGACCCAAGGGTGCTCAATCGCCTCCCCCTCTTCCATCCCCAGCTTCTGCATCATCCCTGCCAGACGTTCAGAGGCGAAGATGCGCATCAGTGAGTCTTCTAGTGAGAGATAGAAACGGCTGGAGCCATGGTCACCCTGTCGACCAGAACGCCCACGCAGCTGATTGTCGATACGGCGTGACTCATGACGCTCCGTACCAATGATATGCAGACCGCCCGAGGCCAATACCGCGTCGTGACGTTCCTGCCACGCAGCCTTGACCTCTTCCACCTTGGTTGCATCAGGGTTTTCACCAAGCTGTACCAGTTCGGCCTCCAAGCTACCACCCAGCACAATATCGGTACCACGGCCCGCCATATTGGTGGCGATGGTGATTGCACCGGGGGCACCCGCATGTTCAATGATATGTGCTTCACGCTCATGCTGTTTAGCATTGAGCACCTCATGTTCAATCTTCCCTTGGTTGAGTAGCTCGGAAATCAGCTCAGAGGTCTCAATCGATGCGGTACCCACCAGCACCGGTTGCTGCTTGGCAATACACTCTCGTACATCATCAATAATCGCGTTGTACTTCTCATTGGCGGTGAGATAGACCAGATCAGCGCGATCATCACGCACCATCGGACGGTGCGTTGGAATCACCACCACCTCCAGCCCGTAGATCTGCTGGAACTCATACGCCTCGGTATCGGCAGTACCGGTCATCCCCGAGAGTTTGTCGTACATACGGAAGTAGTTCTGGAAGGTGATCGAGGCCATAGTCTGGTTCTCGTTCTGAATCGCCATCCCCTCTTTTGCCTCTACCGCCTGATGCAGCCCCTCGCCCCAACGCCGCCCCGGCATGGTACGACCGGTGAACTCGTCGACAATGATCACCTGACCATCCTGCACAATGTACTGTACATTTTTCTCATACACCACATGGGCACGCAGCGCTGCGTAGAGGTGGTGCATCAGGGTGATATTTTGTGGCTCGTAGAGGCTCTCCCCCTCACCCAGCAGACCCGCCTCGGTGAGTAGCTCTTCGACACGCTCATGTCCCTGCTCGGTCAGCAGCACCTGACGCTGCTTCTCATCGACGGTGTAATCTCCCTGCCCCTCGCTCTCCTCGTCACCCTCTTCCAGTTGACGCTCAAGCTGTGCAGGCAGGCTATTCATCGCCTCGTAGAGTTCGGAGTTATCATCTGTAGGGCCGGAGATGATCAGCGGGGTACGCGCCTCATCGATCAAAATAGAGTCGACCTCATCCACTACAGCAAAGGCACTCTGTCGCTGCACCCGCTCATCCGCAGAGAAGGACATGTTATCGCGCAGGTAGTCAAAACCAAATTCGTTATTGGTACCGTAGGTGATATCGGCGGTGTAGGCCTGCTGGCGCTGTTCATGCTCCAGCGCGGGAATCACCACGCCCACACTCATGCCGAGGAAGTTGTAGAGCTGCCCCATCCAAGCGGCATCACGGCTGGCAAGGTA